>JAKBSX010000396.1 GCA_021844725.1 Actinomycetes bacterium
ATCGGCCAGATAAGGAATGCCAGCTAAGTACTGAAACTTTATACAATTCTTTCAGGCACTTCTTACCGGCGGTCCTTGAAAGCATTCTGGTTCTGGCATGAAGCTAAAACAAGGAAAGCAAGAGTGGAAGTAGTGAAATGTCGAAGAGCAACGCACTTGTTAAGGAATCCAGCTTCTGTCTAATTTAGCTCTTTTCATTTGCATATGAGGTCTTATCGAAAACAAAACGTTTCAGACGCTGATTCAAATAAACTCAATATTAGTTCTATTGATCCCCTCCGAGGAGTCGTTTCCCACTTAGATATCGGCTCAATGATAATCAGGAGACAAAACTTGGATTCTTCTACAAAATGAGGCTCTGGCATCATGTTGAATGCGCCATAAAATTCCAGTTATGCTTTCCGAAAAACGTTATTCGGATCCAAGTTAATTTCTAGATATGGAGCACTCTGAGGCGAACGCCATTTATTGGACACTTATGAAAACATGCCATCCTTCGCTAAGACTTTAAGTGCCACGTATCACCTACAGAATCTGAAGACCTTGGCATTCGTTCACTATCAGGCAGTGGACTAGCGGTTGATGTTCGCCGAAGCATTCGACCATGTATATATACGTCTGATTCCATTTAATCACCTATGGCCCTAGGAGTTGCTCAAGCAAATGATTAAGATACTCAGTGAATCGGACGAACTAGATTTGGTAGAGGCTGAATTACAAGAATCCTTTGAAGCCGATCTGTCCGCCCTTGAGGAAGGATTGGAGTATGTAGATCATCAGGTGACCATAGGGGCTGGAAGAATCGACACTCTTGCTATTGATGAATACGGCAACCCAGTGATTATCGAATATAAGAGAAAAGGTGAGTACGATGCGACAGCTTTTGTTCAGACTCTTAATTATCTTGGCTGGTTCCTGAGGGATGTGTCACACCTGAATGAATTGAAGAAATACATTAATAAGAAAAAGCCGGAGGTAAAAATCAGTGAACGATTAAGGTCAGCCTTGGTTGTGAGTGAACTGACTGGGAGAGTCAAGAGCGCTTGTTATGCTGCGCGTATTCCAATAACTGTCTTCACGTTTAAGACATTCAAACAAGGTCAGGATGTTTTGATAGTTCCAAGAGTTGAATTCGATAACGAAGAAGACGTTGAATCTGGAATGAAACAGGATGCGGCTCCATCAGAGAGCGAAATTCTAGCCAAGCATGCCAATTTGGCTAAGACATACGAGGAACTGAAGAAGATAGCCCTAAGCTATCCCGGCACATCCCTTCATTCAACAGGAAGAGGTCAAATCGCTTTCAAGCGAAAAATCAATTTCCTATACGTGACTTTTCAAAAATCCAAATTGAGATTGTCAGTCAAACTCGGTAAAGAGAATGTCAAGAGGGGTATTGCAAACGGCGCGATAGTTGGTGAATTAAGCAGGGGAGACGCGTTTGTATTACATTCAATTATTCCTAACGAACCTTTGAACGAAGATCTTAGAGAGGACATAAGGATCGCCGCTGAAAATGCCAAGTAGTAATGCAAAATGTTACGACCATTTCGTCTATCTGAATGACAAACGCCATTTGCAAGGCCGGCAAGCTTGAAATCGATTCTGACATTATTCATAAGTACTACTCGCTGAATCATTTCCTTGCGGGAATAATTGCCCATTTCCTCTATGCCGATTCAACCTTTCGATAATCTCATCCGGATAAGAAACTGGAATCGCACCCATCTTCACAACCTTATTGAAACCATCTTCCAATCTCTCTGTCTTGAATTTGTCCTGATAAAGTACAAAAACAGGACGTTTCTGCTTAATAGCAAATTCGACCTGCCGTATAGTTCCACCTTGCCCACTCGATTCAATTACTAAGACGGCTTCTGAAAGCCCGCTAGTGATACGATTTCGTTCAATGAATCTTCCCTTATGCAAATCGACATGATTTGTCACTTCACTAACCAATGATCCTTTTAAGATTATTTCTTCAGCCAGTTGAGTGTTTTCCTCTGGGTATATGTGAATCAGATCACCGCCTAGGACTGCGATTGTCGTCCCAGAGTTGAGCGCACCCTTATGTGCTGCAGTATCAATTCCCTTCGCAAGTCCAGATACAATGGTATGACCTTCCTTCGCTAGATATTGTGAAAAGTAATAAGCTGAGTGAATACCATTTTCGGATGGCTCACGCGTCCCGACTATAGCTATAGGGTGCGCTCCTGGAAAAACTTTACCCAGATAATATAGAATCAATGGCGCGTTTGGAATATCGTGCAAGGGCTGGGGATAAACTTTGTCCCAAAGTGTAAGTATGCCTATATCCTTCTGAATATAATCGCCTATTATCCTCAGATACTTGTCGTAATACTTAGACAGAAGACTTACTATCGCGGGATCCACAGAGAGCGGAATGCTCGATAACACAGGCGCCTCTCTTGTCTTACTAAGATAATCGAGTGTCTGTTCTATTGAATTTCTTAACTCAGTATCAGAAAGATCTCTCCACCTTTGAAGACTTGTTCGAGAACTGTATGCCAGTTGATCATTAAGTATAGATAGGAAAACTTCGTGCTCAGTCTTTAACAACTTCAATCACCCCAGCATGAACAAGTGAGTCTGGTTTTGAATCCCTACCCGCGACAAGACCAATTACTATCTTCGCATTCTTTTCATGCACAACTCTGCATGCTTCTTTCATCGTGCTTCCAGTTGTGAATATATCATCAACGAGGTATATTCTTCCTTTTGTAAAATACACATCACAGTCCATCGAACCACTGACATTCTTAAGCCTCTCTGGCATACTCTTGAGTTTCTTCTGTTTTAACACTTCTCTGTTGAACCTGATGCATTCTTTCACTTTGGCTCCCGTTAGACTTCTAAGCGCTTGAGCAAGGGCCAGTGGACCAGCAGTGATACCACGCGGAGAACTTTGTGGAATCGGCACGAGAATGTCATCTGAGCGTGGTTCACAACGCTCCTGCGTCATGATGTGGAGCAAGACATTTGCGTACGCAGGGGCGTGCAACCCCCTCTCTTTGAGATCGATAATTTCCTGACTGTGATTATATCCGTTAACTCGTGGAATATAAAGAGCAGCGGCAATAACCCTTTCTAGACAATTGTCCTCTGGATTAACTGCAAAACAACAATCATAACATAATCCTGAGGACTCATATTCCTGCCTAATGGGTTTAGAGCACTTTTTGCATCTGGGGACAGGTACCATAAGGTGAGATATACCATCTGTTCTTAGGAACTCGTGAAATCGTTCTTTCCTGAGCCTATATGAGACCACGACGGACAAATCATATTGCACACTTATACTGTTGCCGAGGGGGTACCCGAAATGCCACTAATCCCGATCTGCCACCTAAATGCCGCGACATTATTGGTCTTTAAAGATTCAGAGAAAACAAGATATAAGGTCTTAGTTAATACTTCCCCATGCAACCAAAGTTTTCTACTCAAGAGATTGTTTCCGTGATATTGCATGCCATCGAATCCTCTAAAAAGGAATACGAAAAGTGGAACGAGGATATCCTGAGATCGACCCCTGAATACTTCGTGACAGTGAACATAGCAAAGGAGCTCATGAGCAACGTGTTTTCAAAGGATGGCAGTAGCGTAACTTTTGAGTGGAATATTGGTGACACAATTAAAGCAGCACCGGGGCGCCCCTTTAATCACTATAAACCAAATGGCAGATTTGATCTCGCCGTTTGGAATAGCAATGGATGTGCTTGGGGATTTATAGAGATCAAAAGATCCACGGGATCCAACGTGAAATATGAAAAGGACATAAAGCGAATCAGGGCCGCCCTCCTGACCGATACTTCAAGCCACTTGAAGGCAGGATTTTTCGCTTCATACATAGAGAGAGATGATACAGGGTCCAAATCGGCTGAAGAGAAGGTGACTGAATTCATAGATAAGATGGAAAATGAGCGTATCCCTAAGGCAATGAATGGAACGTTGAAATGGGAAATGAAAAGAGGGAAGCTGATCAGATACAACACAGGACATAAAGACGTGGACTCCTATGCGTTCCAGCCGATATGTGTAGTTGTTAAGAAATGAGATTTGAGAGGGTCCTGCCTGGCGCTTTCGAATACGAATTGCATTCTCTTCTTATCAAATTGTCATGCCCGATTTACGTTATTTCTATAACTATTGTTTCGCACCCTTAACTCTTTGGACCACTAGTGCTTATCCGGTAGGTCGGAAGAGAGAATAGAAAGGAAGAACAAAG
>JAKBSX010000397.1 GCA_021844725.1 Actinomycetes bacterium
CGAACTATGGCCAGCTGAGACGAAACACTGACCGAAAGATCGTCCATCGTCTAGCCCAGTTTGCCCTTGCGGTCGCATTACTCCTCGTGGCGAAGCTTATCGACTGGAGGACCCGCTGGTCGCCAGGCGTGTTGCCTATCCGCTGAGGCTCTTAGACCTTGGAAAGGTTTTAGCGACTCGCTATCGGTGCTTGTCTGCCTGGTAGAAGTTGGTGAAGCTAAGGTTTGGTTGGATTGAAGCTAACATGTATTGTTCGATTAAAATTATCCAATCTCAGCCGACTTTATTCTCAGCCGTAAGGTAGATCGTCAAACGATCTTGGACAAGCCTTCCGTGAGTCGCCTGAGGGGGAAAGGTGTCGAGAATTTGCAAAGTAGTGGTTGCCGAGTGGGGGTCTCCGCTCTGATAAGGCTAACGCTTTTCGCTTCGGTTCTTGTGAGTATCACTGATCTCTCTTCACCAGCAAGTGCTAGCCAATCTGCCCTTCAACAACAGGCAACATCGATCGCTAACCAAATAACTACAGATTCCTCCGCCGTCAGATCACTTGTCATCCAACGCGGAAACATTGAGGGTCAGATAAATCAGCTGAACGTGGAAATAGCAAGTTCGCAGGCAAGTTTGACAGTGGAACATGGGAAGGTCAGGAAACTAGAGAGCGCCTTGACTAGGGCGGCCATCAACGTCTACGTAGGTGGGTTTGGATTGACATCCTTGGGGCGGTTGCTCTCCTCGACCCAGCAGGATTACCTACTCAAGTTAGATTTTGAAAATTTGTCGTCAATGTCGGTTTCTGACACGACCCAAGAGTTGCGCTTCTTAACCCTTGAGATCAACCAGCAGGAGCTAGTTCTTGACAATCAACTCGTCTCCTTAAAGTCAAAGCTTGCAAATTTGTCGACCGCGCAGACCTCACTTGCAAACAAGGTGACAGCCGAGCAGTCCGTGCTCGCCCAGGTGAATGGGCAGATCGAAACCCTAATACAACAGGCCCTCGCCAGGAAAGCTCGACAGAACACCGTGCAAGGATTGCCAACACCCGGTGGAATCAGGACCGTCGTTCAGAGTCCACCGCTCAATCAAAGTTCTTCGCTCGCGAGCGATCTCACAAAGATCCGCGATTGCGAATCCGGCGGCAACTATTCAGATAATACCGGCAATGGTTACTATGGGGCATATCAGTTCTCCGAGTCGACTTGGCTCGGTCTTGGATTCCCGGGGTACCCCTACCAAGCGCCGCCTTCAGTTCAAGATCAAGCAGCGGCGCTTTTAGCTTCACGGTCTGGATGGGGCCAATGGCCGGCGTGTGCACTGCTTGCCGGACTGATCTCTTAACTTTCGCCGAATCTTTTTTCTCCACTGCAGTTAATATTCATATATTTGTCTAGTGTCACCGAACGTCACTTGGTATAGTTCTCCGATGGAATCTTCGAAAGCTTCGAGCAGGTGACTAAGTCCGGCGTCTGTTCCAAGCGCCCCGGGGTATTTCTGTTCCTTGGTGTGCAACGGAGCACACCTATCGACGATATGGAGGATAATTCCAATGGACCAAAGTGATTCAATGGTTCCCGGAAAGCTTTCAGCAACGGAGGTTGAGCCACAATCGATGGCACCTCCACACCAACAGCACAGACTGCGCTCGGGTTCCTTAGGAATTATAGATATCTCTGCGGCGACGATGGCCAACATCGGGCCAGCCATGAGCTTCTTTTTTGGATTTGGCTTCCTGGCGATTACCGCCGGCGTGGCGTCCCCACTTACCATTGTCGCCGCAGGAATTGCAATTGCATTTCTAGCAAACACATTGTCTGAGTTTTCTAAGGCGCAGCCCTCTGCGGGTGGATTCATTACCTTCGTTGGCAAGTCCTTCGGACCGACAAGTGCAGTGACCACGGCCATCCTTGCTGGTGTTGGCTATATCGTGGCCATGGCCTCGGTAATTGCCATCTCCGGTGGTTTTTTGTCGATTATTCTTAGCCACTATCTAAAGTGGAATGTTCCGTGGGGAATCCTTACGGCCGTACTCACCGTCCTTGCGGTGATGCTGATGATCAGAGGGGTGTCGGTTTCCACCAAGGTTGCCGGATTCTTCTTTGCCTTTGAGATAGCGGTACTATTTATTGTCTCGATTGTGGCAATCATCCAGAGTGGTGGTCATCTCTCGCTGACCCCGTTTGAGCCGAGCCACATTACCAACGGCATGTCCGGCCTAGCTGCCGGCTTTCCCCTTGCCATCTATCTATTTATCGGATGGGAGAATTCAGCAGCCCTCGCCGAGGAGACAAACGATCCGAGGAGGAACGTGCCAAAGGCGGTCTTCGCTTCCGTGGCGATTATGTCCGTTAGCTACATAGTCTTTGCCTACGCAACCGTGACCGGTTTTGACTACAACGTCACCAAGTTGGGAAATGCCGCGATCCCGTTTATCACCGTAGCAAATGGTACGGTCGCGATACTGGCCTTCTTCGCTTACCTTGCTGGAATGACTTCAACCTTGGGAGCACTGGTTGCTGGTACGAACTCACAGGCAAGGTTGATCTTTTCAGCAGGTAGGGAGGGATTACTGCCTTCGGCGATAGGGAAAGTTCATCAGGAGCGACGTACGCCAATGAACGCGATCCTAGTATTTGTCGGGATATCCGTTCTGCTGATTGGCGGCTGGGCGCTAGCACATATATTTGGTTCAGGAACGATGGACCCGATCAACTTTTTTGCAGAGTCATCGACGATGGGGACCATTTTGGTCCTGCTTGTTTACCTCTTGGCCAACCTTGCCCTTCCTTTTTACTACAAGAAGTACAAGCCTGCTGACTTTAAAGTCGTCAGACACCTAGTACTTCCGGTTCTGGGAGCTCTTTTTATCATTGTTCCTTTGTACTATCTAGCTAAGCCCGGCCAGGTGACCCCCTACAACTGGTATCCATACATAGCATTGGTAGTGGTGGTCATAGCTGTCATATATGCCTCAGTGTTGTCGAAGCGAAATCCAGGTTTAGCCGACAGGGTTGGATCGATCGTTGCCGACGAGTAGCCTTCGGGGCGAGTCGCAGGTAACTGGGTAATTAGTCGAGATAATTATTCCAAGTGGGTCCGACGGATTTTGTCGGACCCACTTTAGTTTTCGGCAATCATCAGCACTCACATATCGAATTTGTTGTATTGCAGTGCACGGCCACTACTCAAAGATCCATCGTCATTGGCAGGTAGCGTTTGACGAAGTGCCAAGATTAAGGCGGCAAGACGGTGGTGATGGTTTTTACCACTCGCCGACCAGCGGAGACACCCTGACGCCGGAATGAACAGCACAAATTCCCACGACCATTTCTGGGATAATCGGGCTGGTGACTAGCGAAGTCCCGCTAGCTGCTTGTGGAGCCTCGGTGCAGATGTAGCTCCCTCGTAAGCGTATAACCTTAGAACAAGCGAGGTCGCGAAGCGTGCTAGCCTGCTCGGTCCTGTGCTACTGCTCCGATGCCTTGTAGGCGAGTGTGGTGCGGCTTGGCCGTGGTTGCTCGGTCCATTGAAGACGGAATTTTGGCTATCGGATTTCGAGGTGAAAAGCGATGGATAATGATATCTTGCGCTTAGATGCGTTGGGTCAAGCTGAGCTTATCAGACAAGCAAAAGTGTCACCTCGTGAAGTTTTGAATGCTTCAATTTCGGCCATCGAAGCAGTTAATCCGACTCTCAACGCCGTTATTCATCAGCGTTTTGATGCAGCGCTGATTGAGGCCGATCGTAGAGCGGAGGAGGCGAAACCATTTTTCGGTGTGCCCTTGTTGCTTAAAGACCTTGGCGGACTCATGCAGGGGGAACCCCATTACGCTGGAACGAAGATCCTTAAAGAGATCGACTGGCGCTCGCCGATAGATTCGTATCTGGTATCTGCTTTCAAAAAAGCGGGCTTTATTGTTCTGGGTCGGACGAACTGTCCCGAACTCGGGTCGACAATTACCACAGAGCCCACTAGCTACGGACCGACTCGCAACCCTTGGAATCCTGAATATTCTCCTGGCGGGTCATCCGGCGGTTCAGCTGCTGCGGTTTCGTCAGGAATGGTCGCAGTCGCCCACGGCAATGATGGGGGTGGTTCGATTCGGATCCCCGCGAGCTGCTGCGGGTTGGTTGGGCTAAAGCCTTCCCGGGGTCGAGTTTCTCAGGGTCCACTGATGGCGGACGCTTGGAATGGAGCAACTATTGACCACGTCTTGACGAGGTCGGTTAGGGAGCCGGCAGCC
>JAKBSX010000398.1 GCA_021844725.1 Actinomycetes bacterium
TTGGCCCTATTGGAAAAAAAGCTACCACATCCAATTGATAACCAATTAGCTGATTGAGCACCTAATCGACAATGAAATGCGGGCTGAATTCGAACAATTCCAGTCCGTATTTCATGTCGAAACAATTCACGAAATCGCTTCCGCCTCGAGTAGGTAAATGAATTCAGCTGATATACCACGGTGGAGCTAAATTCATTTACCTATATACCAGACCGACTCATTTATGGTGTGGGTTTTATGTCAGTACCAATAGGTATGTAGCAGTTGGTCCGCCAAGACTTCAGAACGCAGCGAAAACCCACCATGACCAGATAAACATCGATTTGTTCGAACACAATTGAGACTTCCGGGATCCTACAGAGCGTAGACCAGCAATGCCAGAATCAGCACGATAAATATGTACAGCAGGTACAAGTTAACGTCGCCAGATTGGATCGGTTGTACAGCTTTGGCAACTTTACGTAAAACTCTCATTATCGGTCGATAGATATAGTTCTCAAAGATCGGAAGTACAGTGATGTTGTAGTGAACTGGACCCGAGCTTCCAGCCGGATCATCTGACGTCCGCTCCACACGCACATCTGGTCGATAGAGGCGGTCAAAAGTTACCCTGACAGGATTTGCGAAGGTTGTCGCTGTATATTGCATCCTTGCCTTGAAGTCGACAATTCCTCCGTCCCAGACAGGTACTCGTGACGCCCGACCTAGGGGCCGCGCCAATCTATAGATAGCAATTGGCACTATGCTAACACCAACAAGAAAGGCTGCGAGATAAGTCGGCGAGAAGGCGGAAAAGTTTGTGTGAGCAGGGATAATCGTTAGGTTTCCGAGAAGGAGGATAGATCGGATATCGACACCAATGGCAGATCTAGCGATCCGGTTGAGGGCTACTAGAACCGCTGGTGCGCCAAGTGCTAGCGCAACGCAAACACTGGCTAGAATCCCGGGTCCGACTAAAGGCTGACCTTGCTCGCTAGCACGTGCCGCCTCTGGGCTTCGAGGCATCCCAAGAAACGCTATGCCGAAGGATCTCGCAAATGCCAGGATTGCCATTCCACCAGTTAGACCGAGTGTAGCCGCAGAAAGCGTGATGAGTACCCCAACTAAATGGCTATGAATTCGAAATCCCTGGAATAGACCCTGAAAGAGGAGCCATTCGCTAACAAAGCCATTTAATGGCGGAAGTGCAGCCAACCCCAGTGTTGCAACCAGTGTTACAATGGCAGAAACTGGCATACGATGGATCAGGCCCCCAAGACGATCAAGGTTCCGTGTGCCAGCTCCGTGCTCTATTACTCCTGCCTCCAGGAATAAAAGAGCCTTCGCTATGCCATGATTGAGTACGTGATATAGAGACACTATTAGAAGAAATGCTCCAAGATTCGTTAGACCTGAACTCCTGAAAGTCAGGCTGGCTCCAATAGCTATTACTATGATTCCGATATTTTCGATACTCGAATATGCAAGAAAGCGCTTGAAGTCACGCTCCATGAGTGCATAGAGAATACCAATGGCCGCTGTCAGCGACCCAATTGCCAAAACTAAAACACCCCACCATGCTGGCCCGTTCCCAAGTAGTTCGTAGCCGAAGAGCATAATCCCGTAGACCCCTAGATTAATAACAAGGCCGGACAAAAATGCAGAACCATCTGCCGGGGCCACAGGATGTGCTGCTGGCAGCCAAATATGTAGCGGAACCAGACCAGCTTTAAACCCGAAACCCAACACCGCAAGGACAAATGCGATGCTCCGCCACAATAGCGAGACACTCCCAACCCGCAATGCAATGGTGGCTAGATTAAGGCTATGACACTGAGTTGCTAGGATCATGAACGCGGCAATGATAAATATGAATCCGACTTCACCGAGTGACAGGTAAAGATAGGTTGCTTTAGCGACTCCTTCTTTTCTGTGATAACGCAGCACTATAAGACCAGTGCTGAGCGTCATTGACTCCCATGCGACTAGGAAAGTCGTTATATTGCTTGCAAGCAATATCCCTAGTGACGCGAGCACAGCAATGTTATAAACGCAAAGATATACTGCAGTACCGGCGCCCGGTGCATGGTAGCGAGGTATATAACACCCAATCGCGAGAGTGATGAGTCCGAGTAGAACGATGAAAGTAGCAGCAAGTGGCGTTGCACGCAGTCCAAGATACCCAATTACGTTATCCGAGCTCCCGGTGAGAGCGCTGCCGTGACCACTCAATGCGAGTGATACGCCGCCAGCAATTGAAGCTAACCCACCTATGGCTGAAACGCCTGCAGAACCCCGAAGCAGAATGCGTTTTCGGGCACCCGTACCAAGCACTGCAGCTAGTAACCATGCTCCTGCCGCTAGCCATAGCAACGCAACAGTCATGGAAATTCCTCTAGGTCCATGAATCGTTCGTCTCCGACTCGTTCTGCAAGACTATTGACTGCCACCAGTAAACCGTGCAAAAGGGAAAATGGGCTAGGCGGACAACCAGGTATAAACACATCAACAGGCAATACCCGATCGAGTTGACCATGAATTAGATCATCCTCATCGAAAACGCCACCTAAAGGACAGGCTCCAACTGCTACAACCAATTTCGGTTCGGGCATAGCAGCGTAGGTTTTTGCTAATGCAACATCCATCGCTCGAACCGCAGGACCAGTCACAAGTAGAAGGTCAGCGTGTCTTGGCGATGGAGTGAAAAACAGACCGAGTCGATGGAGGTCATAGTGCGGAGCAAGTAGCAGGCGAATTTCAGACTCACACACAGCGCAAGAGCCGGTATCGATGGTCCGGATATGCAAGCTACGCCTGAACAGGGAACCAACAGCATCGCGAAGTGCCTCGGCAGTGCGAGATTCCTCGGTTTGCCCTTGTCGTTTGGTTATCATGGCGCTGCTCCAGTAATTGGGATGGTCTTGACAAGGTTATTGCGATCGTTTGTAGAGAGTTCGAATACACCACTTTGGTAAACGACCTCAGGAGCAGCACGCTGACATTCCCCGCACGCCGTGCATCGCCCAATATCCATAATCAACGTCGATCCCTCATGGCGCAGCGCCCCGCTTCTGCACGTTCGGGTAAGAGTATCTGCAATCACCTCAGTGAGAAGGAGAGCACGGAAAGCGGGAGGGGTTGGAAATGTTTTGGCAATCGGATCGACAACCTTAGGATAGCGCGTCGTCGCAATCCCCTGCCTAAGACCGCGAAGAAACCATATAACCATCAGCGTGAAAATCCTGCGACCGTGAGCCAAAAGCTCGCTTCGATGATGGGGACGTCGGTGAAGACGTTGCGCGATCTAGCAGCATCGTCAAATACTCGCCAGTTTCGAACCGAAGCCGGACGAAGTCGAAGCCGACGCAGCGTGCCATCGCTATTAAATGAGACCCATGCCACAGATTCCCCTCTAGGAGATTCGCACCAGCCGAAACCGTCTGCTATGGGTTTATTTTGATCCGGTAAGTCAATAGTACCTGGTTGTACTCCAGCGCTGAGGAACTCGTCAATTAACCGAACGGACTCCTCGGCTTCCGAAACCATAACCTCCATGCGGGCTAGTACATCACCGGCGTTGCGCGCCGCTACTACTGTAGGACGCTCGCGGTAGGGGCCAAAAGGGTGATCACGGCGTGTGTCAATGTCATATCCCGATGCGCGAGCGACTGGTCCGACAACTGCCAGACGTCGCCCAACCTCTGGAAGTACCGTACCAGCTGCTTCAAGACGGTCCAGGAATGAATTTGTCGATGTCAATGCGCCGATTACACGTTGAAACTCATTGTGAGCCTCGGGAAGGAGTTTCCTTATGGCACTTTCATTTGGTGAACGGTAAACGCCTCCGATTGCAAGAACTCCAAATAAATATCGGTGACCAAAAGCGACAGCATTCAGACGGAGTTGGTTTTCAAGAGCAATCTCGGCCTGAGCCTGACCTACTGATAGTCCGGTAGCCTGACCTAATGCAGCAATTGACGCGGCATGGTTATAAAGTCTTTCTAGCTCCAGCGCTATGCCTCTTATCCGTTCAATATCAGGGTGTACCTCTATGCCGGCACTTTGCTCTACTGCGCGGCAGAATGCCCAACTGTTTCCTACCGCTGAAAGTCCTTCGGCACGTTCGACAAAAAACAACGCGCGTTCAGGTCCCATCCCTTGAACTCGTCGTTCAATCCCACGATGCTTATGCCATTGCATGAGGTAGAGATCAATGACTTCTTCACCACTTGTAACAAGACCAACATATAATGACT
>JAKBSX010000399.1 GCA_021844725.1 Actinomycetes bacterium
GGCAATTAGTTCGGGCTTTTTGTGTGCGGGGTGGGTAGCCTGACGACGTCTTTCACGGACTTCGTCGTGTTCGCGCAGTACGCGGTACATGGTCGACACTGAGCCCAGATACACGCCCTGATCAAGTAGTTTGGCGTATACCGTGGCCGGAGCTTCGTCTATGAACTCGTCGGACTCGAGCGCTGCCCTGATCTGCTTGCGCTCAAGGGCACTGAGAGCCCGAGGTTGGGGAACAGCTGCTCGTTCGGGCTTTGGTGGTGGTGCAGTGCAGCGGTGCCGGCGATACCAGGTTGCCCGGTCCACTCCGAGCGCCGTCAACGCCGCAGCTTTGCTCACCACTTGGCTGAGTTGGTCCACTGCTTTCTCGATCATCTCATCTCGCCGTTCTCCGCAGTGCTGTCCGAGGCGAGTGTCTCTAACAGCGCGGAGAGTTTTCCCTGAATTTCGATGACCCTTCTCGACTTGTCGAGTTCACTTTCCAGTCGGTTGACTTCGCGCTTCAGGCTGGTGATCTCACGGTCTCTGGGATCAGTCTTTTGACGACCCGCAGCTCGAGCCAGAGCCTCATGGGCGCCTTCATCTCGTTGGCGACGCCACGTCGAAACCAAAGATGAGTAGAGGCCCTCACGTCTAAGCATCGCTCCTCTCTCTGAACGGGGCAAGCTGTCGTACTCGGAGAGGATCTTGGCCTTGTACTTGGCCGAGAACTGCCGACGTCCAGATGAACGCTCAAGCACCTCGGGATTTTGTGAAACTGCTTTGATCATCGCACCATTATGCATGTTCATGTCGCCAATAGTAGTTGTTGTCACGGTCATTGGAGATAGTCTTTCTCCGCCCTCTTAGCTCATTGATTTGTCGGTGTAAAGTGTCTCACTAAAGGTTGGCACAGAGGGGAGCGCGTCAACGGCTTCAAGAATTTCCTCTCTACAGGTTTTAAAATATCCGTTTATCACGTCTCAAATATTAGCTGGGGAAGTACTTCGATGCCGGAAACATCCGTATGGTTGAAAAACCTTTCTGGGTCTAGCTATCTTGCGCGATCTTCATTTTGGAAACTTACTTATTGAGCGAATGGCACATAGTTCCTTTCCGAGTACTTGCGTCTCTAACTAGTCAGAACTATTCTAAAAATCGTGGGTCACGAGAGTGGCGGTTCTATGACTTCAAAGAATACTGAAAGCGGACTATGAGATATCTCGTAAGGTTTGGCTTAGTTTTTTTAGGAATTATATTTGGTGCCTATTTGGTCTTTTACGTCTTTTACGGATTTCCGGCTAGTCGATCAACGTCTCACGTTTCAGTTGTGGCAAAAGGGCCAATCACCACGTTGGTTTCTCCGCCATCACGTAGCCCTACTTTGGCAAGCGGGTTCCAACAAAGCTGTGCCCAGGCACCTGTCATAAGACAAACTCAACCAACGGCACCATTGGTTCCACCTCCGTTACTTACGCAGTGGAACCATGACAACGGCGGAAGTTGAGAATTCTTTGCGCACTATAGGGAAAGTTATAGGTACCCTTCTGTGGGTTGCTTCTGGTGGACTCATATTTATCGGTTATTTCGTCACCATGGGCCACTGGTTGGGTCATCTTGGCTATTTCCTAGCTTTTGTCCTTGCACCGGGGCTAGTGATATTCCCCGTCGTGTTTTGGATTGTTCAGGGAGTCTTTCCAATTTCCTATTTCGTTCTTTTGGGCCTAGGAATAGTTGGCATGTTAATCTCTGCGATTTCCGATTAGAATGATTGAAGTATCATTTCGGCTCAAAGAGGTACTTACCAGGACTTATCTGATCAACTCTTAGCTATTCTTTGCGATTCATTGGAAAGTACTCCTTGGGAACACTAACCCGGAATAAGCAAAATTCTTCGAATTTCTGGGAATTTCTCAGGTAAAATTTTGGTCTATGGTAAAGCTTGAGGATCTAGTAGCAAGACGGTTCGAGAAGCGCGCTCGCTTGGACCCAGGAGAGCACTATGTCTCATCTGCCATCGGTAGTATGCACAATATTTTGTTAGACGGCTCGAGCGACATGCACCTATCGGTAAAGGTGTACGGAACAAATCTGGGTTTATATATACTGCCACGAAAGGGACTTGACTTCGTAATTTATTCGTTCTGTGACGTAGCCTGGTTTGGTATCGATTCCTTAGATAGTTATATCTATCTGGTTACTACCTATCAGGAGAAATGCGTGTTCCATTTCAAAGAAATGGCTTTACCTTTTTTCCAGGCAGTTTATGGACAGCTATTGCGCTTAGAAAATTATTCAGCTTTAGAAACGGTGCACTTGTCTGACGGTCAGCAAGTCAACGTGAAGATGGAGTTTCATCCCTATCATGGTCAATGCTATGGGTATTGGTTAGTTAAAAAACGAAATTGGGAGTCCCGAGGATTTACCCGTTCATCTAGATCCCAGTTACGATCTTGAAATTGAAAGGCTTGAGAATAAATCTGAGAAGCAAGTCTTTGCGGCGAGCTTGAATAGGTCCAGCAGTCCTGTTACTCTTCCCACCCAAAGTTTTCTGAAAAAAGATTGGAGCGAAGAAGTCCGGGCGTTTCTAAGAAGCAATGATGACCTCAATGATTTTGAATGGGCCACGGGCAATGGCTGGCTCATGCAGGGCATGTCAGAAAGTGGCGACAAGAATTCTCTTGGCGGCCCAATGGTGGTATTCGCTATAACTAAAAACGCATTGTATCTAATTCAGTTCTGGTACTGGCCAGGAAAGTTGCCAGATCGTCCCCCTGATATGACCTATGTGCGGCTAAACAGGATCATAGGTTGCAGAATCGACACAAACAACCGTGGATCAGGAGCAGTTTTGAGCTATAGCATGATTGATCCGACGTTGAATGATGTTCCGGAGATTGCGGATATTAAAGACTATCTGCGTCGAGCCCAGATTGGGATTCCAGATTCGGACAAAGCTCAAGGGTTCTACGATTACTCCAAAGGGCTCGTTGCGAAATACGGTTTTAGAAATTCTTAACTCAATGCTGTGGAAGATTCTTTACCGACTAGCTAGAACGAATTCTCTGTCCCACTAGCCCATTAGTCGTTGGGGATGGCCTCGACACTTTTAGTAAATTTCTTACGTCAAGTGTTCTCATCTCTGGTCGCGACGTGGGATTGTTTTGCAACAGTATAAAAATGGCGAGTGGACGTCTTAGAGGCTACGCGCTGTGTTGAACTGTCAACCAGAATTTCTAAAGCCCTAGTGTCACTCGAATATAGTCACTAAGTGACATCCTGATTTCATCAGCGGTGGCGGCCAGTTGATCGTATTCGGTAGGAGTGACGCGGAAAGCGATTAACTTCGTCCGTCTCTCTTCGTTGGTGTCAGCATGGCCGAGAGCCTGGAACAGCAAGATCCGCTCTTCCTCTGTCCACTCGCCGTCCCTCAAGGCTTCGGTAGCAATCGCCCTGAGCGCTGGCTGTGGAGCCGAAGATCGCATGATCCATGCGGCTCGCTCAGCCAAGGCGGGACTTTTCCGCACGATTAATTCAAGCGCCTGGGCGATTTTTAGGTTCATTCCTGCCTCCCTTCTTTCTCGTAGTATAACCGTATAACAGAGCTTGTCACAGCCGCTGAGCACGAAATTTCCGAAAAAGACCATCAAACTTCTGCAAGTGTAACACCCTTATGTTATACTGTTATACAAGAGCAAAAAGCCTCAATAAGGAGTAAGAAAATGATCGAAGCGTTAGCCCTAGTCGAGCTCAACCAGCTGAGAGCGACGGAAAATTGGGACGAGCTGGCTAGACATGAGGGGTTGTACCTGCTGCCAGACTTGGCGGTCGAACTCGCCAGCGGCACGTATAAACCAAAATATACAGAGAAAATGGGAAAGGCGTTGCGCTGCAACCCCGGACTAGCGAAAATGCCGAAAACTGCAAAAATTCTCGCCACGACGGAGAAACTTCTCATGACCGGCTTAACCCAGAGAATCAAAATTGCCGATGAGAATTTTGACTTTCTATATGCAGCTCTAGAATTTGTTCAGCACAGATGTTCTGTTAACACCATTGGGGTTCGGGGGCTTCTGAACCTTGCCAATACCGCTGAAAAACGAATCGAGGAGTTGGGTTTACCAAAATCTGCTCGTGCGGGAGCGAAATTCGAGTACCACGACTCAGGACCATCAGCGAACGCCTACAAATACGTTCAGGGCGCAACTATGGTGACCATTGATCGAGGAACTTCAGCATGGTACCTAACCAA
>JAKBSX010000400.1 GCA_021844725.1 Actinomycetes bacterium
TCTTGACTAATGTTGAATTGATTACTGTTTGGTCAAAATCTAAGTAGGAGTATCTTATGGCATTGCAATTAGGCGACATTGTCCCAGACTTTACCGCTCCAACTACTGAGGGCGAGATCCATTTTCACGAATGGCTGGGTGATAGTTGGGGAGTGCTTTTTTCTCATCCAGCTGATTTCACGCCGGTCTGCACTACGGAGCTTGGAGAGGTTGCCAAGCTTAAAGAGCAGTTTCTGAAGCGGAATGCTAAGGTGATTGGTCTTTCGGTTGACCCAGTCGAAAAGCACTTAGATTGGGAAAAGGACATTGCAGAGACGCAGGGTCAGGCTGTGAATTTCCCAATGATCGGAGATCCCGATAGGAAAGTTTCCACCCTGTACGGAATGATCCATCCGAATGCTTCAGGGACCCTTACGGTTCGTTCAGTTTTTATAATTGACCCCTCGAAGAAGTTGCGTCTTACTATCACCTATCCAGCATCTACTGGTCGAAATTTCCACGAGATTCTAAGAGTGCTAGATTCGCTTCAGCTTACTGATAACTATTCGGTTGCTACACCGGTCAACTGGAAAGATGGTGATGATGTTATTATTACCACTGCAGTGAGCGACGAAGAGGCAGAAAAGCGGTTTCCAAAAGGGTTCAAGAAGTTGAAGCCGTACCTTAGATTAACTCCTCAGCCTAACAAGTAAAAGAGAGCGAAAAGCGGATTAGCAAAGCCTCTAGCATTCATAAAATGTTTTATCTGCGGAGCCTCGTTTTCGGAGGTTCCGCAGATAGCTTGTGGCCATGCGAAGATTCTGAATCGTAAAATTCAGATTGTCGAATAACGGCTAGATTGTTGCGCTTCCACAAGGGAAAATATCGATTCAGTAAGTTATAGCAGTAAAAATAACCGCATCATGTCGTCGGTGAATTCATTATCGTTGTCTTAGTCGCATATTCAGCATCTTGACCAGTATTACGACCCGGGCTGACCAAGTCCGTGAAAGATAAGATTTATAATATCAGCTGCTGCTTCTTCTGGAGACGAATCTTCTTGCACTACCAGTAGCGACCCAGTCCTAAGTAATCCAAGGAAATATGTGGTTAGGGTCCGAGGTTTCACTGACGACGTGATCACTTTGTCGTTCTGAGCTTCAATAAATAGTTGATCTATAGGGGACAAGAGGAGACGCTCGATCAGCGGCTGATCCATTACGACTTTTTCGCGAATAAACAGAACTCCTAGCTCAGCTTTATTGAGAATTGAGCGGGAGATTTGAGCTAAAGCCTCCCTTGTTTTTAGATTGCTCGCGGCCGTTTTGGTAATGACGTCTGAAATTTCTTCCAAGGCCATATCACGGATACTTTCGAGAAGTTGATTTCGATTGGGGAAGTATCGATACAATGTTGCCCTGCCTACACCTGCTTTCTCTGCCAGTTCTCCCATTGACAAGCTAAGCCCGTCGTCGGTTATGACAGCAGCAACAGCTTTCAGAATTGCAGTTTTACTAGTCTTTTTCAGTAGGCTTTCTTCTACCTGAGTAAGCACCGAAGATTTCTCCAAAATTTAGTTCTTATAGATTCATTTACGTAGCCGACTGGTGTTAACTACGTTCCGGATATTCTGTTGTGAGATAATAATGTCTCATAACGAGATAATACCCTATCAAATGCGCAACTGTTACTCGGGTGAGTCTAGGTAGATGAAAGGCAGCGGTATGGTTTCAAATGATCCCACAATTTCAGGGAGTAAAGCAGAGCCAGAGACAGCTAAGCCAGAACATAAATCAAGCCTTTTACTTATAATTGGAGCACTGATGCTCGCCATGCTTTTGGCAGCATTGGACCAAACGATAGTGGCAACTGCTTTGCCAACCATTGCTGGAGATTTGGGTGGCCTAAATCACCTTTCCTGGGTTGTGACGGCTTATCTGATAACTTCCACCATTTCTACGCCCCTGTGGGGAAAACTAGGTGATCTCTATGGTAGAAAAAAACTTTTCCAGGTGTCGATTGTAATATTTTTGATTGGATCGGCTCTGTCGGGTCAGTCGCAAAGTATGACCCAGCTGATTGCATTTCGGGCCCTGCAGGGAATTGGTGGTGGAGGGCTCATCGTTGGTGCCCAGTCGATAATTGGTGACGTTGTATCACCCCGAGAGCGGGGTAAATACCAGGGATATTTTGGAGCCGTATTCGGATTGGCTTCGGTTGCCGGACCACTCTTAGGTGGGTTTTTTACCGATACTTTTACATGGAGGTGGGTTTTTTATATAAATCTCCCCATTGGCATTTTGGCGTTAGTTGCAATTGCGACGATTCTCCATTTGCCTCGATCGACAAAGTCGCACAAGATTGATTATCTTGGAACGTCGCTTATGGGTGTAGCGGTAACTGCATTAATTTTGGTGACCACCTGGGGTGGTACGACATATGCATGGTTGTCTCCTCAGATAATAGTGAGTTCTATCGTTGGGGTGGTTCTGTTGGCAGCTTTCGTAATCGTTGAACGAAGGGCAAGCGAACCCCTTTTGCCGCTTCATTTGTTTAAGAATCGAGTCTTCGCCCTAACCTCTGTGTTGGGATTCATTATCGGATTTGCGATGTTCGGGGCGATCATCTATATACCTACATTTTTGCAAACGGTATATGGTGCGTCCGCTACTGCTTCTGGGCTTGAACTGATTCCTTTGATGATAGGTTTGGTCGGGACTTCAGTTCTTAGCGGTCAGCTGATATCGAAGACTGGTCGTTACAAAGTGTTCCCGGTTGTGGGAACGTTTGTCATGGTGATAGGACTATATTTGCTATCTCTGCTGACTGCTTCTAGCTCGATCATTCAGGCTTCGCTCTTTATGCTGGTGCTGGGCCTTGGGCTTGGTGGTGTAATGCAGGTGTTGGTGATTGCGGTGCAAAATGCGGTGCCGTATTCCTACTTAGGTACAGCCACTTCAGCAGCAACTTTCTTTAGGTCTATAGGCGGATCGTTTGGGGTGGCTATTTTTGGGGCTATATTTAATTCGCGCCTAGCCCTGAATCTTCCTAAATATCTACCAAAGAGTGCCTTGTCGGTAATCCATGGTACGAACGTCACGCTCAGCCCGGCAGCTCTTGATAAACTTCCTAATCTGATTAAACACGGTTTCATCGAAGCTTTTGCTCACTCGCTCCACGTGGTGTTTCTTTTTGCAGTACCAGTAGCGATCCTAGGATTTGTGATAGCTCTTTTCATCCCGGAGGTTCCACTTCGTAAGACTGCGTTTAGAGATTCCGAAGCTGGCTTTACTGGAGTTGAAACCCAATGAGCCCAGAGATCGGGAAGTACCTTTTCGGCTAAAGATCTGGCTGTCGAGGATGCTGAGCTAGTCTATGACTGCTGAGTGATGATCTAACTTCCGGAGGTATGAATGCGTATAAGTTTGCAGTTGAATTATGCCGGGAGTATCACCGAGTCGATTCGGGAGCTTAGAGAGTATGAAAAGCGTGGTCTCGATATCGTGTGGGTTCCCGAAGCGTATGGATTTGATTCGGCTACATTGATGGGCTACATCGCTTCAGTTACCGAGAAGATTGAAATAGCTAGTGGAATAATTCCAATCTATTCTCGAACCCCTGCTCTGATAGCGCAGACAATTGCTGGATTGGATCAACTCTCACAAGGGAGAGCAATCTTAGGGTTGGGCGCTTCCGGACCTCAAGTTGTCGAGGGATGGCATGGGGTGGAATATGATAGGCCCATTGCTAGGACTAAGGAAATCATCGAGATTTGTCGCAAGGTTTGGTCTCGAGAGACTCTCGTTCATGATGGTATATACAAAATTCCGCTTCCTCGTGATAAAGGTACTGGTCTGGGAAAGCCACTTAAGCTGATAAATAAGCCTTTGAGAGCTGAGATTCCAATATTTGTAGCTGCGCTTGGGGCTAAGAATGTTGAAATGACATTTTCAGTAGCCGATGGATGGCTCCCAATTTTCTTTATACCAGAAAAGTCGGAGCAGGTGTGGGGTGGCGCGGTTAAAGCTGGACTTAGTAGTCGTGACTCAAACCTGGGTTCTCCTGAGGTTGTAGCGGGGGGCATGTTGGCTATTGGAGAAAACCTTGAGGGTTTGCGTGATCTCGGAAGAGGCGAATTGGCCCTTTATATTGGTGGAATGGGTGCGAGGGGCAGAAATTTTTATTTTGATTTAGCGGTGAAGTACGGATATGGTAAGGAAGCTGCAAAAGGGGTTCGCTTGCC
>JAKBSX010000401.1 GCA_021844725.1 Actinomycetes bacterium
CCGCGGATTTAATACCTCTTCGACTGCAAAGCCCATCAACGCAAAAGAAATTGCGAACAGACTAATTATCAGCCCAGGTGCAAGAACCCACCACCAATCTCCATAGTTAAACGCGAATTGCTGGGCCCAGTACAGCACGCTGCCCCAGGAAACAACGTCGACATTTCCCAAACCCAGAAATTCCAATGCCGTGACGATAATCACCGAAGTGGCGATGTTTAGTACAAAGTAGGCTACCGAAATAGGAGCAATCCCGGGCAGAACTACTCGAAAGACCACCCTTAGATCGCTTAGTCCCGCTATCTTTGCAGCATCCACATAGGGCAGTTTCTTCAACGAAGTGACCTGTGGTCTGATAGCGCGTGTGATTGGTGGCCACAAAACAAGTGTGAGAACTAGCGTCATGAGGAACATCGACGCGCCGTAGAGCGATAAAAGAAGAATAAGCAGTGGTAACGCCGGCAGAGCCAGAATGATCTCGCTTGTAGCTGAAAGGCCTGCGTTTAGTCTTTCGAAGTAGCCGGCAAATACACCAACCAACGTTCCCAGAGCTACAGAACCAAGAGCCGCAAGAATCGCAATAGGAAGCGTATTGTAAGAGCCCAGCGTCACCTGAGCAAATATATCACGTCCCAAGTAATCAGTACCAAAAGGATGAGCAAGAGTTGGAGGTCGGTTAATTGCTGATGAATAATTGTAAGGTGATTGATGCACAACCAACGGCCCAATCAGAACTATACCGACGATCACTATTAGCATAACAAGCCCTGCTTTCGATGTCTTCGGTTTCAAGAAGATTCCGAGGTTAGTTCTCCATTGAGAGCGTCCTCGCTCCACGTGCTCTGATTCTGAGAGTGAAATGGTCTCTGTCATTTGCGCAACCTCGGATCAATTCTCAAGAGAATATAATCGCCAATCAGGCCGCCGACTACGACCATCAATGTGAGTACGAAGAATGTACCTTCAATCACTGGATAATCGTGATTAAGGATCCCATCCACGATCAGATCTCCCAATCCGGGATAACCAAAGACTACTTCGACCAGAACAACCCTGCTAATCAGTCCCGAAATTGAAAACGTGAGAAGCGAAACAAGTGGAAGAAGTGAATTTCTCAAAATATATTTTCGTCCTACAAGGTTCTTTTTCAAACCCCTGGCTTTGGCAGCTACAACGTAATCACTCTGCAGAACTTCTTGCATGGAACTCCTCAGAACAAGATATATCTCACCTATTAGTGAAAGAGTGAGCGCGGCAACAGGGAGTATTCCATGTCTTATCACAGAAATTATGTACTCTGTCGAGTGGGTTGAAAGAGTTGGGTCGACAGAGCCGAAGGTTGGCAGCCATCCTAGAGCTATTCCGAAGCCCCAAAGCATTGCCATGGCAAACCAGTATACTGGAATGGCGTGCGTAGAAAGCGACCAGTACAAAGAACTGACTTCGAACTTGCCTCCTCTACGAGTAGACGATATCATGGCCATAAGGTAAGTGATTACAAGCGCCAGAGCAAGGCTTGTGAACATCAAGAGCAAAGTCCAGCCCGCCCTAGAACCAATCAGATTCGCGACCGGCTCAGGATAGTACTGAAACGAAACTCCAAGATTTGTGGGCCACGTTGCGAAAATCCCGCGCATGTATATGTAGTACTGCGTCCAAAGCGGAAGGCTCAGCCCGTATCTGGATTCAAGAATGCCTATTTCTGTTGTCTGTCCTAATCCCCCAGTTGTATCCAGCTCAGCTGCGTTTCCTGGAACCAATCGGGGAAGAAAAAAGTCCAGATTGACAACTACGAGTATGATTACTAAAGATACAAGAACGCGGCGAACCATGTAATTCATTGTGGAACTACGCTCTTCGCCCGTTCTCGTCTGGATTGAGGCTTTCTTTGATTCTTCGGAGTTCCGTGATGGACATCGTTCTGACTATCATAAACGGTAGCAGTTGGCTACCCTCGACGACGCAATATCATGAACGACACTGCGAGCAACATCATTGTAACTATAACGATGAGCAATCCGATGCCCGGATAGGCTATTCCTGTGCTAGATTTGCTTGAGCTCGTAGTCGAACTACTCGAAGTTGCAGATGTTTGACTCGTAGATGAGCTGGACGAGGAAGTGCTCGTAACTGTTGTGCTTGTGCTGCTGGGACTTGTCGTTGTACTTGTGGTGCTTGAGCTACCAGCTGGTGTCACGCTCACAAGAGTAGTGTAGTTGAGCTGTGCCGAGGTGACTACCAGACCACCTATGCCCGAAACTTGCCAGTTGGAAAATGCCGCGGTGTTGTAAACCCATGGTTCATCAGGGTATGCTAGCATAAGAAGCGGCAGATACTGCGAGTTTATGAGCTGAATGTTGTTGTCGGCTTGTGCTATCACAGTGGCATTGGCGTTATCGTTTACTATCGTAGTGTTACCCTGGAATTGTTGTTGGGCGTACTGTGGCCACTCCCAAGTCGAGCCTGCTACGAATGGAATAATGTTGGCGAGATAACCAGGCTGCCCATCTATGTATGCGCTACCCACATCAGAGCCCGGACCCGTGAACAAGAGCATCGAATGTTGTTCGTTGTTTGCATTTGAATAGGAACCGCCAATCAAGGCGCCTAACCCGACTGTTTGTACGTTAAGATTGATTCCGATTTGCGCAAGGTCGGTCTTCATGATGTTAGCGACAACAGGATCAGCAGTGTCTGATGTGTCAGCATATATCTGAAGAGTGACTGCTGTGCCGTTTGGATAGTGCATCGTACCTCCACTATAGGTGAATCCGATTGACTCTAACTTTGATATTGCCAACTGCGGGTTGTAAGAGTAGTTTTGTTGGCCAGCGTTGTAATGAGGACTGACTGGAGGAACAAGCCCTTCGGCGTTGTATGCTGTGACACCATAATTGCCAAACCCGATTTGCAGAACTGCAGATTGGTTGATACCATAAACAAGCGCCTGTCTGAATGCGGTCATGTTGTATGGGTACCAAGTGACATTGTATCGAACATCCGTCATATAGTGACCGGGTTGTAGCGACACTTGGAAGCCCGGATGGGATAGCAAAGATTGCACGTCCTGCGCGTTGACTAGACCCAAGTCAGATGCCCCTGAAAGAAGTTCCGATGGAACATCCGAAGTAGTCTCTGGATAGTTCACGATAATTTCACAAACTCTTGGTTGAGGCGTATAGTATGGGTTTCTCAGTAGGACTGCCTGAGTGGATCCAGCCGTATAGTTGTCAATGTAGAAGGGTCCCGATCCTACAGTTGTCATGCCGATCCCGGTATAGTTAGGGCCAATGCTGGTTACTTGTGTAGGAAATATCCCGACGTAGAATGGGTCACTAATTCTCTCTAGAAAGTGAGCGTCAGATACGTTTAGAACGTAAACAGCTTCGCTAGAATTGTAAGCATATTCACTCTTCACTTCTTGTCCCGCGTTTAGTCCGTTTGCTGGATTGGCGGCAAAGTCGTACGCAGGGCTGAAAGCAAAGTTCGGGCCCATGGTATCAAGAATGTTGGTTGCATTCACGTAATTACCATCAGACCATTGTAGTCCTGGCTTAACATTCATTTTCCAAATCGTATAATTTGAGTTGGTAGAAAACCAGTCAAGGATAGAGTGAGTCCAGTCAGGCTTACCAGCGGGGTTCGGTGGCGGAAATAGAGTCTGATATTCCATGTAATAAGTGAAAGAGCCGGGAATATTAGCAGTTAGATGGTTGAAACCGTTTGGAACTCCGCCTATACCCCAAGATATCTTCAAGGTATCGCTAGAGGAACAAGAGGCTGGAGCGGTACCACTCGCTGCGAATGCAACCGGTATCTGTGTCAAGAACATTCCGAACAGAAAAGCAGCAGTGATGCTAACTGCGACTATTGCACGTTTCATGTCCACGCCTCTTGAAAGTGTTCCTTAAAACAGTTACTCTAATGCCGTCGCAAGATTCCGAACAAGAATCAATTGCGAACGTTTGTTTTCTCGAATGAATTGCAAACTATTCGAATCATTAGGAGTGATATTGATACATAGGACATTGAGAATAGTCAGTTCTATTGCAAAGCTATTCTTGGCCGTATCGAGAAATCCAAGCAATTTCCCGACTCCTAGTAATCGGCGACAGTGAGAAAAACGCGACTTTAGATGTTGTATTCAAGACTGATGTTCCAAACTAGTCAATGCAAACCTATACACTCAAAGGATTATGACATGCAGCAAATTGAAAACGTG
>JAKBSX010000402.1 GCA_021844725.1 Actinomycetes bacterium
TGTTCATGGCGCAGCTTGTGTCATGCGACTGCGAACGCTCTGGATAAATTCTTTCTTATTTTCTGTAACCGAAGCAGGATGGCGTTTCCCAACAAGAGGACCCAACTTCTCTTCCCATAGATAGGCCGCACTAGGTCCACTGAGATGGCCAAATCGATGGGTGGAAAAATTCCGTACGAACATATTCGTCTTGCTCTTATTTTCTATAAAATCTCGCCAAGCAAGAGATAGAAGGAGTAGTTTCATCGGCGAGTTTATGTCGCTTTTCGATTTGTGAGCGATTGCGAGTTTCATACACACCTCCATGAACCGAAGCTTCGCTTCTCCAAGGGGTAAACCAGCAAATTCGTCGTTAGATTGTCGAGAAATCAAGCCAGATTTATTGAGAAGATCCCAAGCAACATACGCCGCCTCATTCTCCCATCTGCCGCTACTAACGGAGACATTATACAACAGCTCTCTCAACTGGGCCATTAAGAATCTGTGCGGTTGAACTGGGTCGCGCACTGATATGTCTAAGTTCGATAGTACATCTGGGTTGACCTTTTCAGTATCCACTACGAACATCAGAGCAGACGGGGAGTCCTTCAAAATTTCAATAATGAAAGCGGTTTCATCTGGCGGAAAGTAGCTTTGAGCAATCAAACTGAGTATTCCCGGAGATTTGTCCAATTCACGAACGATACTGTCACACACATAGTCAAAAGTTCCGTTCAACAAGTCCTTTGGATATTGTGCCTTCAGTGTGTCGAAAACTTTGTCCACGCATTCGTAGTTCCATCGGAAATGTTCGAGCGGCACCTTCGGATCTTCAAAAAGAAGTCTCTCCTTCAGATCTTCAAAAAGAAGTCTTGAAAATATCCTTACTCCTGAAAACTCAATAAATCTTTCATCAATGCATTGCTGAATGACATCAAAATTAGTAAACAAATAAGTGAACATATCTGCCTTGTTTAAGTTGGCCTCAACAGTCGGATGTTTTTCAGCATTCCTCTTGTCGAAGTAATCATTCACCGCCTCCGAAACTTTAGATGGAGGCACCGCAGCAGATGTTCTTCTGGGTGCACTTTCACGCTTCAAGTTAGATTCTTTACGAACTTTCTGTGCCAACCTCAGAAATTCCGTTTGTCTCTCTTGAAACGGAAATCGGTCTGGTGACACTTCTTCTATCAATTTGAGTATGAGAAGTGGAAGTCGGGGAGATATTAGAAGGGATACGACGTCCTTTTTTGAGCCTTCAAACTCAATGATACCAGCAGAATGTAGGGCTTTCAAATGGTTCCGAAACCTTCTTGTCTTTCTTATCGCGAACATACTTCTCAAAATCAGATAAATGTCTGTAACGTGAATATGTCTGTGTTCATCATACGACCATGCATTGAACAATATCAGAAGCAAAACTAGCCGCATTGAACGTGAGTGTCTTTCTTGCCCGGCTTTTGTCACAAATATAAGCTTATGCTTATACATATATAAACTCTCTACCAACTATTAGAGAAATTCAGCTTTTTCTATAGAGAATATTTTTATTACTTGCTGTCAGATATAAAAGTCAGCATAAGTAACTAAGAAGGTGAGTAATCTCCCCTAACGTGGTTTCATTGAAACTGAAAAGCAGGAAAATTTACAAACTCAACCATTCACGCTGTGTGACGTTACCTATTGTGTGGTTGGATAATTTAGGTATCGATTGCGGAGACATTGTGGATGTCGAGATAGGGCCGAATGCCGAGCTTATAATAAAGGCGCAGAGGGGGCGAACACCCTTTGAGTAAACGACTATTGGAATTGTGGTTTGAGCTTACTGGTGAAGACCTTACTGGCGGACTTCTCAAAATCGAGAAACCGGCCAATGAGAAGAAGGCAATGATGGAGAAAATGAATAACATGAGAGGAGAGAGAAGAAATGAATAACAAAATAGCCCCCCTCCCCGGCAAGGGAGGGGAGGAAGCACAAAGCGATGAAGTAATTATTCTTCTAGGACATAAATGTTTGCAGAAATATTCCGTATTGAATTCAATCTCTAAGGGGATTGATTGCGGTTGTTCTGCACTATTTGAGAGGTGAATAAAATGACCACAGAGGAAAACAACGAACCTGACAACCATGAACCTGATAACAACGAACCGGACTTTGACAACGATATGAACATAGAGATTCCACCTCAAGATCCGATTGATCCACTGAGCAAAATCAAGGAGATACTGGAACGATCTACGATTCGTTTTGAAGTCGCTCAAGATACGAATGGGTACATAACCAGACAAAACGAATCCGGATTATGGGTTCAGAGGATGCAAATAACACATGCAATGAATAACTATGGTGTGAAAGTAGACGTTCTTGATGGTTATCTCAATACGCTTTACACTGGCCGGGAAATCGCTATGGTTGACGCTCTAAACATTGATACCAAACGATCAATCCGGTTATACCGTCTTATTGGAAATAATCAGGATCAGGCAGATGAAAAGCTGGAAGTCATACAAACTGCGCAAGTTGAAAAGGCAACCGAAAGTACCAAAGGCATTGAGACAGGTTGCCCTTCTGAAAACGGTCTGATCTACAGAATCAGTGAGCGCCTCAAAAAGCATTTCGGCAAAGAGATAACTCACTATGAATCAATGCTTATGGGTGTAGCGCCTGTAGCTATTTCACTTGATCAAGCTATATTCAATGACTTGAAAGGTGCAATCAGACCTAACCTGTTTATATGTACCATCGGGGAAAGTGGGTTTACAAGCAAGACGGCTAAGAAGAACTGGCTACAGAGTGTGACTGAGAAATACAAATCGGTATCTGAAATAGCAATCTTTTCAAGCATCACACAGCAAGAATTTGCGGCGCTGGCTAATGAATGGATTGATGCACATCAGACTACACGCGATCCTACACTTGGCTACCCAGTGGCCATAATCAGGGATGAAGCGACAGATCTTATGAAACAGATGAAACAAAGGAACTCTCCCTTTGTTGACGTGCCGGAAGCGTTGTCACAATACTATGATGGATACGGTAGAGCGATGCTTACAAGAGTAGATCACAGGGCAAAGGTCAAACTACATGACTTCCATTGCTATGTGAACCTGTGGATAGCAGCAACGGGCACATTCCTTAAAGCTGTAGAGAATGAGCATTGGGAACAGGGATTGATGAACCGGTTCATATTCTTGCGAATATATCCGGTCGATGTAGACCTGCCAGATTATGAGCATAATATATCATCTGACAGCACCGTTCTTGCTGAAGCGGAAAAGTTCAAAGAAGAAGTAGCTCAGTATATGTTATACATGCGCCAATACACTACAGTAACCATGAATCCTGATGCCGGACATATATGGGCAGAATGGGCTGCTCGCTATCATAAAGAAGGAATGGCCGAGATCAAAGAGAATGACTATCCAGATCCATTCTCAGTCTATAAGGCGAAACATGAAGTCACACCTATCAAACTGGCTATATGCTTTGCTGCATCTAGAAAGAGCGAAACTTCCGTTAATGGAACGAAGGTCTTGATTGTCACCGCCGACGATATGCAAAGAGCGATTGACTTCATGGATGAATATGTATTCCCTCAATCCAGAGTGATGATAGAGGAGTGGAGTAGACTTACAGGTAATGACAGTAGTTCATGGGAGAAGGTTGACCACACAGCCAATCCTTATGTAAGACTGATAGAGGCATACAACAAAGTGTTTGCAAATAAGGAAGGATATGAACACTATGTATTCATTGGTGACAATGCTTACGTCGATACCAAGACTTCATCGACTCGTGCAGATGACCTATGGATAAGCAGATCAGATGTAAAGCGCATCGCTCATTTTACAGCGGTTGAAATGGACGAAGTAATTTCCAAGAACCGAAAGTTCAGACCAAGTGAATATATCTACAATGTGATAGAGGTAAAGACAATCGATATCTTAGGTGATAAACCGCTAAGAAAACCAAAGACATTGATGCGTGTCAGAGTGCTTAATACAGAGTTTGGCATAGACGAAGTACCTGAGTAGTCGCATTAATTAATCAAACCTTTTTCCCTTTTTTAGTATCTACATTTTGCACTTATGACTTTTTTCTTATGCCATTTTCAATTAAATGAAGGAATAAATGCACAAATGCACAAATGCACAGAAGGGGTATATTACGAGTGCATGACCCAATTTTATCTATTTCACACTTTTTTGCCCTTTTTGTTGTAGGTACTCCCCTCTGTGCG
>JAKBSX010000403.1 GCA_021844725.1 Actinomycetes bacterium
CAAAATCTATCCATCTTGCGTTCTCACTGATTCTCAATACCCAGCCACGCCAAGTGAAAACTTTCACAAGCCACACAATTTTAACACAATCTCATCAAACACCACATATTTCCAGTACCTCTCCAATCCATTTCCTTCCAAAATTTTTACCGTCCCATAAGCCTTCCAGCCCTTAGTCAGATAATTCGCCCTTTTCTTTCATACCTCTTGATTCGACAAGGGTTTTGTCGAAAAAGGAAGAAAAGATTTTGCCTACTTCGGCCCTCTTTTCTGCCCTTCGGCCCTCTTTTCTGCCCTTCGGCCCTCTTTTCCGCCCTTCGGCCCTCTTTTCTGCCCTTCGGCCCTCTTTTCCGCCCTTCGGCCTGCGTCCGGCCCGCCATCCTCATAGCAATTTCTCGAAAATAGTAGGAATTAATAGCGAGAGAGAGCGAATCGTCTGCCAACACCTGTCAACGTCTGTCAACGCTTATCAATGGCCGAAACCGCCCTTTACGAAGAAAACCCGCGCGTGTTAATCTATGAGTGTACCAACCAGCAGGACACGCACGACACTGGCAAGGCACGAAAGCGAACGCCCGAACGCCACGTCCAGTGAGGCCCTTGACAACTTCATAGCGCGTATGTAGGCACTGGACGCAAACTAAGTCCAAAATCTCCCTACCAAGGCAGGCTCCATAAGACTGCAGGCATTTATCAACGCTGTAGCGAACACTGACGAAGTGGCTTATGACGGTATACCCTTGGCAAGCGACTAGGACGACAAAGGCGGAAAAACTCATCCTACATACGGCTAGAACTTCCCTAGGTATGGATAGTTCTTCGCTGGCGTCATACGTGGCACTAGTGAGGTTCTACGCATACCTATTTTTTATGGTATGACTACTGACTAGGTAGGAGGATAAATAACATGCACATAAACACATCAATGCACATTGACAGCATAAATGACGTGAAGCTCATAGAGATAGGGAAGTCTGCACTGACTGACGCAAGATGGATAGATTTTGGATACGGGGAAATGGCAATTTTTTTCGAGGACAAAGAGACACTACGGTATTTCGTCGAAACGCTCACACAATTACTGGACGGAGAGGGAGAGAGCCAATGAGACACTTGTATTTTGTTGACGCGTTAGACCAAGGCGAGGAGGTATCCTACCAAATTATTTTCGCAGTTCCAGTCCTTGAGACGCCCGAAGAGGAAATGACAGTAATCGTCAAGTCCATCAAGGATAATTTCGGTAAGAGCATGACCATGCGTGAAATTCGTCGGATAAGCAAGCGAGAGATAGAACTAGACATCATGCCTATAAGCACTCCGACATGGATTAAAGCGTAATTATGACTGGTGAGTTGACCATGCATATCAAACACTGCATGGTCTTCTCACTATCCATAAAAGCAAGTTGGATAGAACAAAACCATAGGAGGAATCACAATGAACTCGAAGCAGATAGCTTTAACAATAGTTAGGGAAAAGGCCGTTAGTCAGCAATGGTTAGCTTTCGGTAATTCAACCGCGCAATACAAGGCGGAAAAGTCTTCAGTCGAAAATGTCGGGCCGGAATCCAAAAACCTGCAGGGGGAGATATTGCACGTATGGGAAGAGTTGGAAGCATGGTTGAACCAGAATGCTTATAACGCGAATGACATTGACATGGATGTATTCGCTTTAGCTGAGGAATTCTGCTCTGTATGTGATGAAAGGATTAGAGCAGGGGTATGGAGTATAGAACAATTAAATCGTACAGGAAACCGGGCGGCATTTGTTGACGACATGCATGAACTGGATTTTTCCGATGACACGATTGAAACCATACTTGCTGAGTATGACGAAGACAAGTCCATTGACAATCCACTGGCCTACATCTATGACGACATCGTTTGTGAAGGGCATGTTATTTATTATGATGCTGGCGAGAAGGGCGCTATCTATCACGACAAAAACACCAACGGTATTGACATTGATGTAACGCTTCCCATTGCCTCATTTTCCGATGAACTCATTAGTGAAGGGTATGACGCTCTAATGGAGATTTTTGAAGAGGGAGAATCTTATTTATTATGATGGGGTTGCAAGGAACCGCAGGACTAAAAACACTAACATTACTTGAGGAGTGATACACATGTTTCAGCTTACATTAATCCCTTCCAATCCACGATTAGATGGTTCGATTATTTATGTGCGAGAAAGTATTACTGCAGTAGAATTACTAAAATGGCATTTTCTTCCGTCTCGTGATATCGGGACAGATATTTCTATTGAGGAAGTGCCTTCCGACACTTATGTTCATCCGGACGACTGCAGGGATACTTTTACAGAGTGGTTAGAAGAATGGGAAAGGGGAGAAGGGTAATGGCCACGTACTTACTCATCCCACATAAGAACAGTCCAAAGAGGAGTGATTAATATGGCGTGGAAAAAACGAGAGTGTTTTGTATGTCATGAAGAGGTTTATATTTATGTTAAAGCGCGTTCAAAAACGATGCAAGAACATAAGACTATGTGTTCGAATTGCTATTATGGACGTTCTACATCATCATCCCGACATTCCGGAGAAAAGGAGGAATAACGCATGAAACTGCGCCCGTATCAACAAATAGGAGTACATTGGCTAGAGCGTACACCTTCGGCACTATTGGCTGATGATATGGGACTGGGAAAGACTGTCCAGTCCCTTGCCTCTCTTTTAAAAAATAAATCGTATCCTATTTTGGTAGTGTGTCCCAAGTCTCTGGTATCTCACTGGCAAGATACGTTCCAGTCTTTCTTTGGTTCTCCGGTAGATCGTTACACACAAATATTATTTTCTCAATCTCAGCAACGCATAAACCCTCATGCGGTATTTGTTATTTGTCATTACGATATTTTGCCTTATCACGAATTTCAATTATCCAGTTTTCGTTTCAAATCTATCATTTTAGACGAAGCTCATTACATTAAGAATCGCAAGGCAAAGCGTACTAAAAGCGTTTTCGCTTTGTCTCATATTCCTAGGAAAATTCTGCTAACAGGTACTCCTATGACAAATTTTCCTGCTGATCTGTGGTCACTCCTGGCTTTTTTACAAGTGTTACCTCCCGAATACCGTTCGTACTATGCGTTTACCGCCCGTTATGCGGGCGGTCATTATGAATATTACGGGAAGCGCAAAGTATGGGTAGCTAAAGGTGCTACGAACACATTAGAATTGCAAGACCGTCTGAAACACTTCACGTTGCGACGTCTTAAATCGGAAGTGCTTACTGAGTTACCAAAGAGAACCCGCGAAACATTGCATTGGCATATCGAATCGTCGCGGTACAAAAAAGCGCAGGCTGATTTTATCGCTTGGTACTTAGAACAATCCGGAAAAGACCTAACGGACAATCCGGCTAGATACATGGTTGAGTTGAATAAACTCAGGCAGATAGCAGAAGAAGAAAAAGCTGATATTGCTATAGATTTTTTAGCTTCTTACGAAAACGCCTCTCATCCTATTGTGGTATTCGCGAATCACACTGATACCCTTGATACCCTCAAACAGGCTTACCCTCATGCTGAGGTAATTGAGGGAGGTCAAACAATGTTAGGCAGGGATAGAGCGGTAAGCGCATGGAAGCAAGGGAACACTCCGTTTCTTTTTGCCAATATAGCGGCAGGTGGCCAAGGTCTAAACTTACAACATGCCGATACGGTTTTATTTTTGGGCTATCCATGGACCCCTTCAGCGTTCTCTCAGGCCGAAGACAGGATATATCGCATAGGCCAGAATCTTCCTGTTACCACCTATTTATCATCTGCTTTTCCCATAGATCGTTATATGGGAGAAATGCTCACTTCTAAGCAAGAAATGTTTCAATCCATCTTTTCAACGTCTAAGATGCCTTTTCCGCAAATAGCAAAAAACTTCGTAGAAACGCTATAAACCCGTTGACATTATCATTGTGCTAGTTTAAGGTATATATAGTCCTTTCAGAAGAAAGGCAACCAAAGGGGGATTTTTATCATGACAGGCAAAAAAGTTCAAGAAATTGATGATAATCAAATTTACGATGAGAACGCTATTTCTCAATATCCAGCACAATCAACCGAAGGACTCACTCTTTCCGATTTAAAACGTCTTACCAAGGCACGTGCCGCTCAACCCATTCCTAAGAATGAAATGATAAAACTGGCAGGATCTCCGCTTCCTCTTTTATCGGTGATGAGTCACGACGTGACCATTCTCGATCA
>JAKBSX010000404.1 GCA_021844725.1 Actinomycetes bacterium
CGGTATAGCTTGACCCGGTGTGCTATCGGATCAAGGATATGTTGCACCGTAAGTCTAGTCCACATGGACTAGACTTACGGTGCAACATACGTGCAACTGTCGAACACTCGCCAGCAAGATAAATAACTGGTTTATCACTTTGCAGTCTCGTCACTAGACCATAGCTGACAAAGTTTCATGCCCAGTTGACATTTCTCCTTGTCTTTCAACATCATCGCATCTTTACTAATATGAATTGAATGTAAGAATATTAAATTTTTAGCTTTTGCATCCTGACTTGATTACCTGACAGTGTGCGGGATACAGTTGAGTATCAAGTCTCTATACGCGTCGGGAAGCCTGTCAATGTGCTCTGTCGATAAGTAACAGATGGTAGTATTGCCATCGGCCACCATTCCTCGTGGATCACTGAGCCAGGCTCCTGCTTCGGCAGTTACACCGGTACTTGGATGATGGAGCAATCCGCGCATCACAATATATATGCCATCACCAGGATCACTGCGAGAAGTGAGTGGATGATCGGGGGGCAGGAGTATCCACTCACATTCTGGTCTTTCAGGCAATAGTTCAGTAAGGGTCATCAGCTGTTGCAAGTCCTGATGGTATTTAGCGACCCGATCGGGGGACAAAATACTGTTCCTTTCCGGAATATCCATAAGTAGTCTCGTATGTTCCAAGTTTGGAGAGGAATTGGGTTTCGCAATGGCCTGGTTGGTCACCAGATACTCCTTGAGCCAATCTCGGGAGTTTCCTACTCCCAGGATCACCCGTGGGTTCCGCTCGAGACTTGTCCGAAGGACCGCATCTCCCAAGTTGAGGCAAACCAAGTTCGTATCGTCAGGGAGTAAAATAGAATTGCGCACAGTTGCCATGAAACCCTCGCGAAAATTCAAATCGATAAAAGTGACGCAAGCAAAATCAACAATCAGCATGGGAACATCCACCGTTTGGTGGGACAGCCGAGCAAGCTGTTCAATGCAGTTACCGAAATGTAAGAGACCACCAAACTCCACTACTGGTGCTTGCATCAATAGTTGTCCAATAAGACTTTCGGTGACCGGATCACCAAGAACTGCTGTGGTCTTGCCTCCTGTTGTGTGGATTCGGCTGTGGAACAAAAAGACTAGACCGTATATGAGGCCGCTTATGGCGCATCCAAAGAACAGCCCAGGTAAAAAGCCTCCCATTTGCATGCAAGTCGTAGTTATCACAATTAGACTATATTCCATCCAAGAGCACAGGGCCAGCGATCCGATTAGGGCCTCCCAAATGAGACTGATCCCTAGATAAAAGATGAGAAACAATGGCACAATGGTTGGAACGTATCCAATTAATGGGGTCCCCCACCACAATATTGCACCTGTCGCGGCTGCCAAACCGATCCCGGCCATTCGATGGTTTGCGCCTGCTCGCAGAAACAACAAACTGTTGGTGTAGACAAAATAGTTGGGCAGAAAGCCGAATATGGACGTAGCCCAGTTGGACACTGCCTGTGTCCAGAGCTCCCGTTGCATACTAAAGGATTGGCCAGTAATCCGTGCGTACGAAGGAACGTTGATTGGTACATGTATGGATCCGAATATGACCGCTCCAAAGACGGTCGGCAGAGTCCTCAGGAAAACGCGCCAGTTCACGGAGGCGATATGCACCGTTTGAAACAAATCCCGAGGCTGCAGATGCCCAGATGGCGCATCCAGTAGCCAGCCTAGCTCGCGTAACTCCTCAATCGAACATGGCTGGATCCAGTAAACTGTATAGAAACAGAATAGTAGGGCGGCAGAGATCAAGGGAGTCATAAATTGCCTGCCATATCGAAGCTCGGCCAGTAGGGCTGCAATCGCACAACCGAGACCCACTGCCCACAAGGTGATGGTAATCCACGAACCAAACATAATGATAATGATGCTTCCGAATTGAAGACGCTCAACGGTGGCCATCTCTAGGCCGGTGAGCGTCAGGAATAGTCCAATGCCGCCCATGGAACCCACCAGGACCACACGGGGCAACCGATGAACCAAGCGGTCAAACCCTAACATGGCAAGTCCCGCAAAAAGCGTCCCGGTGGCCAGCGCGCAAGTCATGTACGCCAGCAGTACAGTAGATAGCATTTCCTGCTCTTCGAAAACTCGGGTGGCTACGTAGAAGCAAATAGTGTGGTAGAAAGGAATGTTTTCCACCATTCCGCAACCAGTAGCTCCCATGGCAAAGCTGCTTCCAAGCGAGATCACGAGCTGGCTCACCATCGTCACAAGAAGATACATGCATATGCCCAGAGAATCATACTTTGCAAAGAGAGGTGCTTGAATAGGAAATAACAGTCTGCCATAGGTTGCCGCATCCATGAGATTTAACAATGTCGCAACAAAAATGGCCATTATCCATTGTCGAAGGGTTACAATGGAGAGGATCGATTTCCGCGAAGCAATAGGAGAGCCCAAGCTGTGGTCAGCAGCTGATGGGGAATCATGCTGTTGGGCCATTGTCCGGTCGACGGTCCGGAACAATTTAGCGAAATATGGCTAGCAAACCTCAAACTCATTCAGGCCAACGGCCACTGACCAATGAAATGGATTTTGCGATTGTTGCTGATCTTACCCGAAATGGCAATTCGATGACCTGGAAATAATATGTACTTTCCTTCATACACCCGTTCTATCCCTGTCCTCCGGGAACCCACTGAATGGATAATAGATCAGCACCGAAGTGCTACTGACAAGGCTATACACTGTACCCATTTGATAGTGGTTTGGGACACACCATTGACCAACAAAATGGTGGTATCCAAGAAGGTCAAACCTACTCGATTGATCGATAGGGGGCTTGTTTTTCATTTCCTATTCGGGCAATATCAGCGTTTGTTGTGATGGGCTTTGAAAATAGCCAGCTATATTAGTGCCTCCACAACAAATATACCTTTGCAGACAACTCAGCAGCCGCCCCTCAGCGCCATTTGAATAGACGATGATCAGGCTCTCCGCATCCGCCTTGCTTGTCCTGCTGGCCTCCAGTTTCGTCAAATGGTAAGACCGACTGGTCACAATCTCATCAAATTCCCCCGGCTAATTCTCCACCTTCTTTGTACCCCGTTAATCTAGTGTTTTTCCACCAGGAATGATTACTATGAACATCACTGACAGTGATTCGATGGCTGTGGTTCCCTTCGAAGTTGGTCAACAGATCTCAGCGACTCAAAGTCTCCTTGGTGTCCCGAGCTCCCTTTACGACCTGCTCCTAGTGAATGAGCAGGCATCATATCCTGCCTCGTCAGTGTCCAATGTGCCGCTGAACTCTAGTGGATACTTTGCGGCCTATGATGCATTTTACAACCTTGCGTCAATCAATGCTACTTGCGCATTCGATTGGGTATTCACAGGTATTGGGCACCCGGTATCCCAAGGACAATTCCTGTGTTACAATAATAGCGGAGTATGGTTTTTGTCGTCTGCCAACACCTCGCCGACCTAATTTTTTCGTTCATTGTGACTTAGGCCGCAGCACCAGCATCGCAGTTCGGTCTCAATACGGCCCCGGACAATTCCGACTTCTTGAGTAGGAGTTACTTGAGCGGATTTTTCCATGGACGCATCGCTGGAGCAGCCATCGACAAGAGTACTTGGAACAGTCCGGTTGCTGGCTACTTGGATCTCGGCAACATCAGCTCCGCTCGCATCGGAGCATCTACTGTGTATAGCGCACCATTTAATCTTTCCGTCGCTGCTGCCGTCCATGTGGATAGTTTGAGTGTCGGTACCACCCAGATTGCTGCATCAAGTGGATTGATGGTCCTTGGATTCAATTCCCCCTTCACAATAATGGCACCGGCTTTGGCCAATGCGGTTGCAATTGACCTCTCTATCCCATACACTCCTTCCACTCTCGGCAACTTGACTGTGTACCAGGTTAGCTGCCTCGCAGCCCCCATGATTACGACCAATGTCACCTTCCTAATTGATTCCCAACCCTACGTACTGCAACCCACCAACTTGATCGTAGAGGAGGGGGGGACTCTGCTATCTTTCAATCGCCTCATTGACATCAATTAATCCGTCTCAAATGCCGTACTACCTTGGCACCCAGGCCATGAATCAGGCATATTTGGTGCTCGACTTTGACAAACAAGTCCTTAATTGGACTAATCCTCAAGCTCCCACGGCGTACTCGTTTGCCATTACGAATATTATCTCCGATTCCTTCTTCTCTCCCATGGTCCAAG
>JAKBSX010000405.1 GCA_021844725.1 Actinomycetes bacterium
TCCCTTAGTCCCTCGACCGGAAACTTGGCCTGAGGCTGCCCAAGATCTGTCGAGAGTATGTTGCTGCCAATGCCAGTCTCCTCAACCTCATTCAAAACATACTCCCATGTTGTCTTGCCGGTAGCGGGCGTTGTGTAGCATCTCTCCAGCATTGCACCCCAGGAGGCCAGTTTTTTCTGTTCCTCCAATGTGAAGTCTGTCGTCGGAAACTCGGGATGAGTCACTATGAATTTTCTTAATCCAAGACCACTGGCAAACTCCACAAGCTCGATTGATTCCGATGGCGCTATGTGTCCGGTGGCTAGGATCAGGCCTCGCTTCCTGATGATTTCAAGCACTTGTATCAAGGGCTCACTGAACTGATTCCTCCCGTTCTTGAGGGCAACTGGGGGCATCGGTAGCCCTGAATCTATGAGTTCTTTTTGTATGACAGCCCAGTACGGCAGTTTTGCACCGGGCTGTTTGTTGCGCCAGTTCGCTTCATTTTCAGAGTCGACAGTCGGCATCCAGACTATCTTTCCGCCAGACCTACCCAGAACGTCGACAGCTACTGGATTCAAGCCACCTACAGAACTGTTCAGGCAAATGCTGCCAATGACTTGTGTGCCGCCAACTGTGTTGTTGACGAGGAATGCTCTTTCAGCGGTGGGATGGTAGTGAGATTTGATGACAAAGCCTCCGAGGTGAGCGTTCTTTGCCATTTGCGCCAGCTCGATGTCTGTGCTCTTCCGTGGCATTATGTCGGGGGCAGAATGTACATGCATGTCAAAAGCCCCATCAAGGCAACTGACTGTATTTTCATCAATCGATGCAGTCTCTGCCATGACTCAAGCCTCCAGGAGTCTGAAGTTCGCCTGAACTGTGCTTTTCACACTCAATACGTGCGACATGGTAAGCTCTTTGACTCTGGATGTATCCCTTTGTCTTAGAGCATCATAAATGCCGGTATGCTCCGCGATAGACTTTTCCATCCTGCCTGGGATGTACGATATACGAAACTGGTATCTCACCGTCCGCATTTTCAACTGGAGCAACAGGTCCCTAAGCGCATTATTCCTAGAAGCTTCATAGATGATCGAGTGAAATTCTGTGTTCAATTCGGAATACCTTTCGTAGTCTCCACTGCTTATTGCCATCTTCATCCGCTGCACTACGTTTCCCATTTCGCCAAGCTCCTTGTCCGTGATTTTCTCTGCGGCGAGGCCCGCGATATGAGACTCGAAAAGTGCTCTTGCATCCAGGATCTCAAGCGCTTCCTCCAGTGCAATCCGTGGAACTCTGGAACCTCTGTAGCTCTCCGATTCCACAAGCCCCTCTTTCCCAAGGACCGATAGGGAACTCCTTACCGTCGGTCTGCTTGTTCTAAACTCCTTTGCAACCTCATCCTCAATTAATCGCTCGCCAGGTAGAAAATGACCCATGAGAATTGCCTTTTTTATCGCTTCGTAAACCCGCTTTTCTTCGGTGATTTTTGTTTTCTTTTTTACGGACGATTTTGCAGTCACACTAATGTTATTGATCTTCGGTATAAATAGATTTTTCAATTTGATGTATTGGATATTTGACCTGCTTTTACGATAGCTTAGTAGACATTGATTTGGGAAATAGGTAGCTGTTGGGAAGTTTATGCGCCAACCTTGGATTGTTTCGCCAGGTCGAAGGCAGGGGTACGTCACTCCAATTCCAACTAAAAGGTTCAGATTTTTAAGACAATATTAGTTTCTTAATTATCTGCAATATTAGCGGTAGAAAGGTTTTTAATCGAAATTGTATTTACCCTTAATCAAAGTGGGGTTGCAACTAACATGCTAACCAAAGAGGAAAACGAAATGCTTACTCGGGTCGGTCCAGGAACTCCTGCTGGTGAAGTGCTTAGAAGGTATTGGCATCCGTTGCTCCCTTCGATTGAGCTTGGAAAGGGTTCCGCGAAGAGAGCGAGGCTCCTGGGAGAGGATCTTGTCGTTTTCAGGCTAGAGGATGGGAAGCTTGGTGTTATGGATGAGCACTGCCCTCACAGAAAAGCTTCTCTTGCCTTCGGTTTCGTTGAAGAGGATGGTATACGCTGCGCGTACCATGGATGGAAGTTTGCCCCCAATGGTAAGTGTATGGACCAGCCTTTTGAGCCAGAGGTGAGCCATTTCAAGGATCGGATAAAGCAAAAGGCATACAAGATTGAAGATTTCTGCGGAATGCTCTGGATTTATATGGGACCGGAGCCCACGCCTTTGCTTCCAAAGTACAAACTTTTCAACATGAACTCAGGTTTGAGGTGGATCATGTATTCAGACATCAGGGCGAACTGGCTGCAACTGGTCGAGAATATGCACGACGGTCAGCACGTCTACTATCTGCATGGCGAGATGATGAGAAGAAGAATGGGAATAGACACTCTGTTCGCGAGGAAACCGACTTCAATAGAGTTCGTGAAGTTTGAGTGGGGAATCATTCCAAAGCGGACGTTCGTGGGAAATAATGGGGAGGCTGTGAAGGAGAGGGGACACCCTATAGTTTTTCCGAATCTGAATTATGCCCTTCCGTCTCCAAGCGGTATCACCTGCAATTTCTTCATTCCCATTGACGACACTCACAGCAGATTCATAGCTCACATGTACCTGCCCACTGATGACAACAGCGAAGTCAAACAGGATGCCATTCCAGCCGTCGATGGGACGCCTTATACGAGGACGGAGACAGACTATAACATGGATAACATCCATGGCACCGACCTGATGGCATGGGAAACTCAGGGTTATGTACTCGACAGGACACAGGAGCATCTGGGGGCGTCCGACAGGGGAGTTGCCATGTACCGATTACTACTGAAGCGTGAAATCGAAAAAGTGCGCAATAATCAGGATCCTGTCGGCATTCACAGAGAAAAAGTCACTGAAGTGCCGTCCCTCGATATCGAAAATTCACTAATAGATTATGAACATCATAAGAAGATAAACAGGAAACCGATGGATATCGCTTTCAACGCGATCCGGAAAGGCGAAATCCCAACCGAGATCATAGGGTTCGGTGGCAAAGTCTACAATGTCGCTGTATCGAACGTTCACACCTAAATCGTTTCGGTTTTTGTTAACAGGAGTGTGGAATGTTTGCTGTCTGAGAAGGAGATGCAGACCTACGAACGCTTCGGCACAGATTCGACGGCTAGAAGGGAGGACCAGAAACCCCTAGTCATCATTCATCCTCGTGGTCGCCTTGATGATCCTACATCTCCAATGTACTGGGCTGAGGTTCCCTCGGACTCGAGATGTTATTCGGAGGGCGAGTCCCTGGATGAAGTTATAGACAATGTGCGACAGCAGTTCAGGGCATTTGGGGGAGAGGGACTCGATGCCAAGTCATGGGCAGCTGACCAGCTGCATGTTGAGCTGGCTTTGTGAGATCAAAGGTGAAATGAGTCGATTGCAGTCAGTGTTATCTGAGATGATGCGTAATCACGGAGACTGGAGCCATATCCTGAGTGCCAGCTCATCCACAGCGCGAAGAAATTTCGGCTCACTCATGCACTACCAAGGATCTTAGTGCTGCTGCGCATCCTGGGGACAGAGACAGCAGCACAACTAAAGTGGTTATCAGTCATCTTCTGCCAGATTGACAGCCGGTTGAACCTTGTCCTGTTTATCCATCAATCTTCTGCTCACCTGCTCGAGTTCCTCACTCTTGGTGTCGATCTTCTTTCCCAGCCAGAAAATGCCGAAGGGTGCGGCAACTAGCATAAATATGCCGTATGTGTAAAGCAGGGATCCTCCTCCGTAGATTGCGAGAATAAACGCACCGCCGTAGGTGGCAACTATGCCTCCCAGTCTAAGCGCTGCGATGTTGACCCCTTGGCCAGTCCCCCTCAGCCTGACAGGATAGAGTTCAGACGCAAGGAAATAGGTCTCGGTGATGGCTACATCAAGTGCAAAAGCTCCTATGGACAGGCATGCGACAAACAGATAACTGTCTTTGACGATGAAGAAGTAGCCAGCCAAGACAAATAGGACGCCACAGGCTACCGTCCCAGCATACATCGGTAAATGTCTGCCTATTTTGTCGGTTGTGAATGAGACAAAAAGAATCCCAAGACCTTCCGGTATCTGTATCAGCAGAAATGAATACAGCAAAGCGCTCTTGGACGAAATGTGTAGGCTCTTGAATACCAAGGGCCCTAAGGCGGCAAAACCAGCTATTGGGAGGCATAGTTGCCACCTACGGCG
>JAKBSX010000406.1 GCA_021844725.1 Actinomycetes bacterium
ATGGTGCTCATCTCCACTGTTTTGTAATGTTACCGTCCTCATTGTCAGTGCATTTTGCTCAGGATCCAGCTTCCATCTCCCCATATGATGAGAACAAGCTACCACCCCTGGACGTATTCCCTCAGTTATCCACGGCTTTGCCACGAAGTAGCCAATTTCTGACTTTACCCTTATCAGGTCGGTCTCTGTTATCTGGAGCCGCTTCGCATCAAGGGGATTAATCCACACTGGATTGGTATGGGCGATTTCATCCAGCCACTTTGAATTTGCGGAGCGAGTATGGATTTGAACCGGTAAGCGGAAGGTGGAGATGAGCACCATTTCGTTTTCCCGAAGATTTTCCCGGTGTATATGACTCTTGATATAACCTGGAATGGCCTGATCTGCCCATCCCCACTGGGCCAAAGTCTGGGAGTAAAATTCCAACTTGCCCGAAGGCGTGGGAAAACCCCTGAGAAGTCGTCCGTCCACTTCCACACCTACCGGGCGCCGCCCTTCCGGGTCGGGGTCAGGATCTCCAGTAGGAGCCAGATTAATAGCCGGAGGCTTGGGGGTCCTGGTAAATATTCTCCCCTTAGAATTTATCGAAGTCCCGTCCAGCTCCTGGTCCGGGATCTCCTCTTCGTAGAGTGCTCCGACTTTCTTTTTTACCTCAAAAGCCCCATGCCTTTGCATGTACTGGAGGGGAGATAGGCCCTCCCTGGCCGCAGCCTGAGGAAGTCCCGGCACTGAATTTTCAAATATAAATCCGTAGTACTCATCTATGGAGAGCTTTTCACCCGGATTTCGCTGAGATTCGTGGTACTTTCGAATACCGAGTGACCCATCTGGATCGATACGCCAAGACAACTCTATCCAGAACTCATTCTCCTCCCATACCTCACCTGGATTTGCCTGTCTGGTGTCAGTAACCACCTCACCATTGGCACCCATAAAGGTACGCAACACCGGCTGACGAAATGCTATCCACTGCCCGTCGTACTGCTCATAAGAAGCCAGATCATGGCGCTCTGAGGCATGTCCCATTGGTAAAACATAGTCAGCAAAGTAGGCAGTCTCATTCCAGGTCGGGGTAAGAGCCACGTAGCAGCCCACCTTTTCCTGATCGAGCAGCAAATCTATCCAGCTCATCCCATCGGGGTTTGTCCACACCGGATTGTACACTCTGGCAAAATAGACCTCCAGCTTGCCTCTACCCTGTTCGATCAGATGCGGGAGAAGAAAACTCATCTCGTTCATCGATAATGGATACTCGACCGGCCAGGTAAGGTCATTCCATACTTCAGGATGAGGTGGCACGTAAATTGGCTTTGGAACAAATTTGTTCCAGGCATTGGGATATGTGCCACCTTCAGTTGCTATTGCCCCCAACAAGGCATTTATCAGAACCAATGTTCTGGAAATCTGCCAGCCTCCAAGATTGCCGGCAGCGGCAGAGCGCCAGATATGACTGGCAAATTTACTCTTTGCTCCGGCTACTACCACTGCGACTTCTTCCAAAACCTTGGCATCGATGCCAGACTCGGATGAGGCATAGTCAAAGGTAAAGTCCTTATACACCTCTTTCAACTGCTCGACGAAGGAGGGGAAATCAGCTTCCTTGTCCGGATGGACATCTTCCATCCATTCCTCCCAGTTCCACCAGCGTCTTACAAACTCCCGGTCAAACAGGTCATTTTGAATTATATAGTTGGCAATCGAGAGATTTATTGCTGCTTCGGTACCTGGATATGGAGAAAGCCACCAGTCAGCGTGGGTGGCGGTATTTGAGAGACGGGTGTCTATAACAATGACTTTGGCTCCACGCTCTCTGGCTTCGGTGATCCTTTGAGCATGGGGATTAAAGTAGTGACCGGTCTCAAGATGGGCACTGGTGAGAAATATCACGTCAGCATTGGCAAAATCGGCACTCGGCCTGTCCATACCTGCCCAATAGTGCCATCCGGCACGACCTGCACTCGAGCACACGTTGGTATGCGAATTGTGCCCGTCTACTCCCCAGGAAGCAAGTACTCTTTCAGTGAACCCGTCTTCGCCGGGACGACCAATGTGACACATGATCTCGTCCTTGCGATCCTCTATGATCGCCGTCCGGATTCTGGAGGCAATGTCGTCTAGAGCCTCATCCCAGCTCACCCGATGCCACTCGCCCTGTCCCCGGCCCTTAGAGCGTTTCAAGGGATACAGAATTCTATCAGGGTCGGTAATTTGGTTTATTGTGGCTGGCCCTTTTGCACAGTTCTTACCTCTGGATCCAGGGTGTTCCGGGTTGCCCTCGAACTTTGCCACCCTCCCTGTGTCCTTGTCAACATAGGCTAAAAGCCCGCATGCTGATTCGCAGTTGAAACATGTGGTCGGGATAAGTGAGAACCTGCGTTCCCGCTTTTCTGGCCAACTTGCTGAGTCCAGCTCTACCCAATTATCCCATCTTTCAAACGGTGGATGCGAAGCCAGGGATATGTTCGAAGGTCCCTGGTAAAAACGCTCTCCCCGGGCTAGAACCTCCTCCCTGCGAGCGGAAAGGACTGCTGCAATTCGCTGAATCCGAGATTCAGAATCTCCCAATGATCTTGTCACTTGTTCTCCTTCAAAAGCGTCAGGCAAGGGGGACCGACTGACCCGCCTGAATATAGCTGTGCTCGTAACCGATAAGCCCAACCGCCGCAATAATCAACGGCACCATGCCTAGAGCGGGAGCGGTTAAACCTATAACCGCCAAAATTACGCTGATCCAAAACGGCAGGGCAAATTTACCCTTCGTCATGTGCCAGGTGGCAGCTTTGTAGTGTGCAGTGGGATGGGTCATGGAAAGCTCAATCAGCACTACCAGCAAATGCCCCAGGCAAGCTCCGGCACCCACCCAAAGCAGCAGAGTTTCGGCCGGATGAACCGTATAAAAGATCGGCGACATAGCGGCAGATCCCAACAGCAATGACTGCACTAAAAGATGAGGCACCCTAACCGGATTCTGCCACAGGTCTCGGGCTTTAGCCTGGGCAAAGAGATACGCGGTATATATCGCCGTCATAACAGACGCTCCCGCCAGAACTACACCTACGGCCCAGGTCACACCCACCGAAGCATGAGCTAATGGCAGCAACAGCCAGACGACCAAAGCTGCACCATCAAGCGAGATTATAAAACCGCCTTTCACCAGCCAAGATTCCAGTCGGGGCTTGGTGAAAAGATAGATAAATCTCTTTGGTTGTTTCAGATCGGCAATAAGCAGATAACCGGTTATGGCAAGGCCTATAAGGGCCACCAATGGCATCGCTACTTCGGACATCGAACTGGAAACCGACAAGCGGCCAGAAACCACCGCCAACAGTGTCACCAACGCCGATCCGGTTGCAAAACCTTTAGTCCAGGTGTAGCCACTTACACGCCATCCCCAGGGAATGGAGTGGGAAACGTCGTAGACCAGCTTAGCTGAGACAGAGTTGCTGCTTTTGATATTTGCCACCTGGCCAGAGTTGATAACTGAACGATCCCGGTTTATCTCAGACCACATGAAGGTATCACCGCCAGGTTGTTTAGCTGCAATAGGATCCAGGGTCGAACCATGGGCACCCCTATAGTAAAGCTTTGGCCTGGTTGCCTTCTCTGGACGCCTGACAGAAACCGGAGTTCGGGAAACGATCTTACTGACTTTGTCCTCGGGATTATTGATGTTTCCAATCAATATTGCCTCGGTTGGACAGACTGTAACGCATGCGGGTTCCAAACCAACCTCCAAACGATGAGCACAGAAATTGCACTTTTCCGCACTATGGTCGTCCGGGTTTATAAAAATTGCGTCATAAGGACAAGCTGCTATGCACGCTTTGCACCCAATGCAGATCGACTTATTGAAATCAACTATGCCATCGGGACGTTGATACATCGCACCAGTTGGACATATTGCTGCACAAGGGGGATCTTCACATTGATTGCATCTTGTAACCTGAAAATTCCGCCTGACTTGGGGGAAAATCCCAGTTTCAACTGATTTGACATAGGTTCGGTTTACCGAAAGCGGAACAAGGTTCTCAGACTTGCAGGCAACACTGCATGCATGACATCCAATACATTTGGTCTGATCTATCACCTTGATCCATTTGAGGTCGTATTGTTTCTCAACTTCGCCTACTGACACAAGTCAAACCTCTCTATAAAAGTCAGCCATCACAATTGACTATAAAAAGT
>JAKBSX010000407.1 GCA_021844725.1 Actinomycetes bacterium
CGACAGGTAACACTGCAGTACCTGCGTCGTTGACCTCGCGTGCGCTCTGGAGTGGGCTTTTGACATCGTGCACAAGGGATCGTCGGTTCCGCCAGGGGTAAGTGCGACATGCCAATCACCTTGGCAACCATACTTACCCCACACCGACCAAGGCCGCGTACCCCCATCGCCGCCCAAATTCGCAAAGCAGCCTCGCCTAATCGACTAGACAGTGCCCGAAACTTATCATCCATCAGCACTATGTCGGTTACGCTCCCATGATAGCGGAAATCGTGCTACTGCTCAGTTTTATTGCTTGACTCCTTAGTATCGGTTTCACCTTAAATCCGATGCGGTACCTTAAACAAATCTTTTGCTCTTAGTTCTGTACCGAACTCTGACTAAGAGACCAATCCAAAATGCTAGACCAAAAACCGTCACAATATCGAACAAGCTGTCTAATCTGGAGCTCTTTTCGCTAATTACTAATGTTTTCGAAGGGCAATCTGTTCCGATCAATATCTCGTGCCCGACTGGTGAATTTAACTTAGCTTGTCCACCAGTGCATGTGACGCTCAAGTCCCCCGTGTTTACTTGAGCAACTCGGATCTCACTGTTGGGTTGGGCAAGCGTGATTATGCTAGTGGGATTGCTCGAAAGAATTCGAGTGCCTGTTCCGCAGCTCGCCACACACTGAGCCCAGTCTTTATGAAACCCTACAAGACGGAAATACTGCGAGTTCTTGCTTGCACCATCAGGCCTGAAGTAAGGGGCCTTGAGTTTTGCTATTGCTTCTGTTGCCGGGATTGGCATATACTGATTAAGTTGAGGTAGCCCGGCAGCCTCGTTTTTATTGATCACCAGTTCCCCGAGATCCCAGGACTTCATAGTTTGAGCTAGTTCTTTTGATGAAATAGAACTTCTAAATGGTGCGTAATTAAACCACTGCACTTCAGAGGGAGTGCCATTATTTGCCGAACTCAAATTGGAGAGTTCCCTTAATGCTCCGTACTCAATTGTGGTGCTTTGAGACCCGCCTCGCCATCCATACGAGCCGTTCCGGCTCTTAGACCAAAAATAAACGCTTCCAGCAGTTGGTATACTTAGTAAGCCAATGCCAGCGTCATTTAAAGCTGACAGTTTGCGCTTATCGCTAGCGAGAACCGAATACGTGCGGAGACGCCCTTGAAGCTGCTGGTTGCCGTTTCCTCCAAGGTTACCCGCCACCCAAGGAAGTCCTAGACCAATCAAAGCTAGCAATAAGAAAACGAATGCACCCGCCCGCACACGACGTGATTTCGAACTTACCAGTGCCGCAAACAAAATACAGCAGAAAGACGCGGCTATTGCCTCAAAGTGCAGAAACCCTCTGAATGGCGTCATTATCGTTAATGACCAAATAGTGCGGACAACTACACCGAATATGTGATCTCCAGCTGTCAATCCTGCAAAGATTGCGAATCCCAACAGCGAAACACGCTCTAGACGACCGATGTTGCTTAATAGCGCAACTGAGATCACGATCATTATCGCGAGGAAGGGCAATAGTCCTGTCACGATTGGAAATGGAGAGTTCTGAATCAGCGACGCACTCGGGCCTGGAGATGAGGCTGTTAAACCTAGCGCCTCGATAGCTCTGGGTGCGCTGGCAAGATTATCTAACCCCGAATTTGCACCTGCTGTTGCCTCCACCAAAGGCTTGGCCACGAAATCGACCCATCCATAGTGAAGTATCCAGTACAGATTTACGGTTAGAGACGTTCCGAGCAATAGAGCAAGGCGTTTCAACGCCTGTAGCAAGTGCGTTCCCAACCGTGCTCTTTTCTTTGTGTTTGCAGTGTACACAATGAGAGAGGCGGGAACAAACCACCATGACATTTGCAAAATAGTAATCGCCACGCCAATTACGAGACCGACCGGTATTAGTCTCCACCACATATCCTCGTGGCTGGCAGCCCAAATTGCCAAGCAGAACACCCATGGGGTAAACACGAAATACCAAAGGAGTGGCACAGCACCATCAGATAAGACAAAGAATCCTTCACCGGAAGTAACGTATAACAGGCCGATAAGAAAGGCTGAGACGACAGCGTATTGGCTATGGTAAGCGTGCCGGCGAAACACCAACAACCCGAGTGTCATCGCACCGAGACCGCTGATTACAAAAGGGGCAATAAGAATAACACGCGAAATTGCGTCTGAGCTTACGCCAAGGTAACTGAAAAGGAAGGGGGCCCACTGCCATATTGGACCTTGGCCAAAAATACTAAACGAGCCGAGGTTGACAGGGTTGTAGGCCGCCCACGATGTCGTGAGAAGTCTTTCTAAGCCAAATCGCGTGCCGGGAATACCCCAATCGTACAGCATTCCCACTACACCTGGTCTGGACCAAATTCGGTAGGTCACTAAAGTCACAAAGCATAAATAACCGACAGACCCAGAGATTAGCATGCTCATGAATCCTCGGCTAGTATCACTGAGGTGTCGACACGATTTCCTTCCCCAAAGTTGAAAGCGAAGCGTCATTTTTACTTTTAAATTATCTAGGCCAGTGTTCACTTAAAATGGTCCTTTGAATATTTCTGACAAGGCATTTAGGATAATTGGTATTTGTGGGTTGATCGCGAACCATATTCGTGAAATTGTTGCGTTCGTTTTAGGTAAAAGTCTGTCAGCACATTTGATATAGAGCGTTCCTCTTCGAACAGCACCGATATCAACCTGTGTTAATCCATAATAATTTTGCAGCACTAGGTAGTAGTGATGGGTTACATTATATAATTTATGCCATTTAACTGGCGCTTCTTGGGCTGATCGTTGGATATCCCTTTTAGCTCGAATCAGACAAACTTCGATAGCAAGACTACCTTTTTCTAAGAATTTTTGCCCATCTAAATCTAGATGACCAATGCCGGAGACTACCTCCGGCGCTACTATGCGCTCGAATCCGAGTAGCGGTACTAACATATATTGTTATAGGATATAGGGGAGAACATTAGCTGTCTAGGGACAATTTGTGTTAGCCGCTCAGCTGAAAAATAACAGCACAATTGCATCTAAATTGGTATCTTTCAGTTCTCGATGGAGAAACTACAAAGGATTTCATAGTAGGACAAAGCCAATCGGTTTTTCCCCTTCAGGTTAATAGGTTTCGAAGTTGAGGCTCTATGATAGTGTCAAAGAAGCAACTTTTCGACAAGTGTTAGTTTAACGGATAGCTGGCTAGCAGCAAAAAGTTCTTCTACTCGGTTGCGTGACTTCGTTCCGAGTGTTTCTCGAAGTTCAGGAGTTGCATGCAGATTAACGATAGCATCACACCAACTGTCTGGTGAGCCATCCACGTATTTTGCAGCTGACCCCAATATCCGGCTCACCTCTGCTGTCTCGCGAGCGATAATTGGACGTCCGACGGCCATATAGTCGTAAAGTTTTGCACGATTTGCGTCCACGAGATGCTTACCTGACGGTAGTACTAAAACATCACAACTTGCAAGTGTCTCCCAATGCTGTCGAGATCCCCAAACGAATCGCCCTCCACAGGTGACGAAGTCAAGATTAACTGGCTCTTGTTGGACGACAGCCATCAGTTCGTTGGGCTCGACTCCTCCTAAAAGGAGCTTCACCTCGATTCCTTCAGCTTGTCTGGCAAGCTCGATTCCACGTAAAACCGTTAATATCTCGTTCGGATCAACCCCGGCATGCATAAATAATGACCCAAACCAACCAATTCTGAACTCTGAATTCCGTTTAACCGCCGATTCAGAAATAAATCGGTCGCTAAATAACCTTCCGATGACTTCTGATGATGTTTTCAATGCATCGTCTGTAATTCCATAGGGAATCCACACAGAACGCTCCTGGGATATCATATGGCGCATTACCGCTGACCGTCGTTGTTCTTCGCTAACAAAGACAGCTACATTGGCGAGCTTGAGAGTTGACCGCTCAAATAGTTCTCTTACTCGTTCAAAACTCACTACCTTAGTAACCAGCATCGCGTCAACCATATCGATCACCACCTGACGACGCCGAGCCCTCAAAACTAAAGCCAGAACCAGTGAATCGATTCCACCGTTACATATCACTACTGGGATATTGTTCTTCCTCGCTGATATTTTGGATGCGAGCCAGAAACTACGGACCAGCGTGCCGCAAGCCACGATTATCTGTAATACTGGAATGAGAATGCCCTACGGTATCC
>JAKBSX010000408.1 GCA_021844725.1 Actinomycetes bacterium
ACCCCCCAAGGCATTATAGTGGCGAGTTTCATGTTACTGAGTTCAGTCCGCGGGAGGTGCGTGAACTGCTAGTGGCAGCCGGATTTGAGCAGATTGAGCTGCATGCGGAGCGTCGTATCGACTTCATGGATGTCTTGGTTCTGTTCTTCCGGCGCTATGCTTACCTTAGGCGGTTAAAAAACCGCCCTTCCGCTCTTCATCGGTCCGCTGCTGGGCAGACCAAGCCATGGGACATTGGTCCAACCTCATTAGCGAGGGTCGCGCAGTCGATTTTCAACCAATTTGATGCACACCTAAATGGTCCGGGCTTTTGGAGGATTGGCAAGGCAAGAAGCCAACTGCCCGAGCGACTCACGTACTCCACAATTGTTCTTACGGCACGTAAGCCGTATAATGACCGACGATAGCCCCCATCACTCCCATCGATGCTGCTTCCCGAAGTCGACGTGGTAATTCCGACATTCAACTGCAGATCAAACCTAACCCGATGCTTGCGCGCAATAGAACGTCAAACCTACAAGGGAAACGTAAGAGTCATCATCATTGATGGGGGGTCGACGGATGGCACTGTTGAGGTGGCTAGGGAGTTCACCCAAGACATCATCTGTAATCCCGGTCAGTACGGGACCGGCCTAAACGGAGCACGACACTTTGGTAGCCTATTTGGCCGTGGCTCGCTCATTTGGCAGCTTGATTCCGATAATTTCATTGAAGAATCCTCAGCTCTAGAAGATCTGGTCGGAGCCTTCGCTGAGTTTCCGTGTCTTTCTGTGGCAGCGCCTATGATACGAATCCCTTCGAATGCAGGGGGGTTCAATGCATGGCTCGCCTTAGCTGAGCAGTGGTTTGTCGGACGAATGACGTTGAAGGGAGAGAAGCGCGGCGACAAGTATATACTTGTTCGACGACCAGATTATGGCCTCACGAACGCACATCTGATCACAAGGGAATCGTACGTGCGAAGTGGTGGTTACGACGGCGACACAAGAATGCTTGCCCGACTGAACGAAGCGGGTATTGCCACAACAGCATTTTGTGTTACAGCCCACTACATTCACGAGCAATCGGACAGCTTGGCTAGCTTAATGCGAAAGTGGTCCAAGAGAGCCAATCGATTCCAAAGTATGACAGATGACCAGTGGAGAGCCCACTTCATTTCACCACCTCCTGGCACCTATTCGAAGGGGCTTCCCTTGCAGTCAATGCTAATGTCCCTTCTCCTATCACCCTATATTGCCCTAGCTGGGACGATCCAGAACATGGATTCAAGATACTTAATGGGGCTTGCCTACCCACTAATATATGCGTATCTCGCACTGACGCGAGCCCCAGAACTGGTACGCATATTGGCGCAACTTAGGGAGGCATAGCATGACAATTACTATCTTGACCTATTATCTAGGCGATATCACAAGCGGGCAGGCGAGATTCGCTAACGTGCTTGCAGGCGGGCTTCACCAAATTGGTGAAGATGTGAGTGTGTTGTCGAGTTGGGCGACTCAATCATCGTTAGCTCTCCTTAGGAGTCAAGGAGTCCAGGCAGCGACAGTTCACGTGGGCTCTCCATCTGAGACCCGAAAGGAGTTTGACATAATGTATCCCAAAAGGGTACTCATCGAATTGCGAGATGAGCTCACTCGGAGGGAGAGAAGGGACTGGGTCATTGTGCTTTCGGACGAACTTGTCGCAGCCTCCTCCTTCTTGCCTCCGATGTTGAAGACAGCATACATCTGCCAAGGTGACTTCATGCTCCTCTTCCTTAGCGACCCGTTTTATCGCGACTCAAAGCTGATGAAGACTGTGGCGGCCACCATGGCCGCCCGTCGGATTCGACAACACGCTCGAATGGTTAAGGCATATGACCTCCTTCTATCCAATTCGCGCTTTACGAGGGACTTCATCTCGTACTTTTATGGTTGTCGAATCGATGATGTTTGCTATCCCCCAGTGGACTTGGATTTCTTCAAACCAAGGGGGGCTAAGTCAAGGGAACGCCATATCTTGTGCATGTCTCGTAACGATAGAGAACAGGGGGTTGAATTCCTTGAAGAACTTGCTCGGCATGTTCCTCTAAAGATCGTGGGCAAGACTCGGGTAGATGGAGCTGAGACATTGGGAAGGCTAAGTGACGAGCAGCTAATTTGCGCGTACTCAGAAGCCTCAGCTGTACTCTCACCGGTCATCTCTGAGTTCTTTGGGTACTCGATTGCAGAGTCGCTTGCCACCGGAACTCCAGTCATTGCCTATTCGGGCTGCGGACCGGCAGAGCTAATTCAAAATGGTCTCAACGGATGGACCGCTGTGCGTGAGTGGGACCTAATAAGTCTGGCTGAGCGGGTCGTGAACCTCGGGTACGACGAACAAATGTCGGCCCGCGCACGCGAGTCTGTGCGCCACCTTGCTCCACGGGAGGTCGCCTTCAAGCTGAAAGGATTACTGGAGAGCGCCCCAATTCGAAGAAGCAAACCTTCGAATGGTGGAGGGGGCTGAAACCTGTGAGGGACAGGAGTCAGGTGCCCTTTGATGCTGGTAGGCCAGGGCTGAAGTTTCGCGCGCCAAGGATGGGGATCATACTTGTCACAACTCTCGCAGCCTTGTACGCCCTGACTTTCTCCATTATTACAATTACCAAGTATTACACATTCAACGCCACATTTCTGGATCTCGGTTTGCAGAACGAGATCTTATGGCTCACCCTCCACGGTTCCTATTTCGCTTCTGGATTTTCCACAGTGTATCCATTTCCATTTGACTCTTTGGCTCAATTCTCGCTTCTCCCCATCTACGCGCTCTACCCTCACCCGGAGACGCTACTTGTAATTCAAGCCTCAATGCTCGGGGCAGGAGCTATTCCCACTTACTTGGTGACGAGAAGGCTCTGTGGACAAGATCTCACTGCAACTGTGGTCGCGGTTGCATATCTTCTCTACTTCCCGCTCCAAGGAGCGAACATGTTTGACTTTCACGTTGAGGCGATGTTTCCATTACTCTACCTCACCGCAACCTACTTTGAACTGAGAGGGAATCACTTCCTTTCAGTCCCCTTGTTCGTACTCGCGGGTTTGGTTGACTTGCTGGCACTGGGTATTGTAGCTCTTACCTTGATTGGGTGGTTGATCCACTACAATTTCGAAAGGCGCGCCCATATTGGCTCCGACCTCTCATCGTTATCCAAGATACGACATACATGTGAAGAGCACTGGCCGCTCCTTGCGGCCTTGTGTGGCACGATGATATTTCTATTGTGGATCTTGAAGTTTCAACCGGACACCGTTGGAGGAACTACCACCGCAATCTCGATTAGTACGAGCAGCGTGCTTGGCAACGCTTCCCAGAAAATTGGCATCCTCTTGATACTCGGCGCCCCCCTTGCTTTCATTTTTCTGTTTGGTTCGGAAGGTTGGTTACTTGTAGCTCTTCCGTATGTGGCTTTTGTCTTTGTGAGCACGTCGAACACTGCCGCGATCCCCTTTTATCGCCAATACCCACTATTGGTTACTCCGATTCTCTTTATCGCTCTCATTCGAGCACTGAGCCACGTTGAGTCGGGCGGATTGAGCCAGACGTTTAGCAACGCCGGTGTAGCTGTGGAGAAGGCGCACTTGCTTGAACGAGCTTATCGGAGATTGACCTATCGACGTCCCATTACCAAGTACTTGGTTGTATTGGCATCATGTACCCTGATATTCACCGCAATTTATTCTCCCCTTAGTCCACTAAACCCGAGTCTCGGGGGGAATGTGTTTAACGGAAACTATGATCTACCGACAGTCCTAAACTATACCCCGCACGATAGGGCACTGTGGAAAATTATCGGGCTCATCCCCAACTCAGCATCCATTCTTACGCAAAACTCGATCCCTCAAGTCAGCGGTCGCCTGCATGTTGAAATTGCTGGCTATCCACTTTTAAACATTACACCAGATTACATTTTGGGGGATTCAAACACCCATACAACTATAGCTGCATGGTCCGGATGGAGCCAGCTCAGTCCATATGTTACGGTTGCGTTGACTAACAAGACCTATGGATTGATCGCATATGATGACGGAATTATCTTGCTTAAGCACGCCTACAATGGCCCACCACAGATCTTGGTTCCCTATCGGGAGAACTTTTCAGCAAATTCATTCTTGTTATCTACTGGCTACCGGTCATCCTCCGGCGCACTCGTCCAC
>JAKBSX010000409.1 GCA_021844725.1 Actinomycetes bacterium
AGGAGGCATAAGTTACACTGCGCTCAGGCGTGCTTCGGAACGGACCAGTGGCCCTCAGAGCGACCGGTACCGCAGGTCAGCATCGAGTTTGACGTTGCTGATGCGACTGCAGTCGACTCAGCGACACGAGACCTAGAACGGGATGGCTATGAACTACGGCATGGAGCTCGTACGGAGCCATGGGGCCAGACCGTCGCCAGGTTACAATCACCTGAGGGCGCTATCATCGGTATCTCCTACACTCCCGTGCTGCACGATTGATTCCAACCTGAGAATCCAGTCCGGAATCAAGAGGGTGGACCAGGAGGCATAAGTTACACTGTTTCCATAGGTTAGATGGTTCGAATTTTCATGATCCGAAACAGATTGTTGAACAACTATCAACACGCAAATAGCTATTGATAGTTAGGATATGCGCCATTCAGGCTGTTGCGAAAGGGCTCGGCATTGCAAGCGATATGGTGCCAATTTCTCGATTTTCGAGACACGCTCCGAGACACGCTAGGTTTTGTAACTGTACTAGCATAAACATCCGTGAATTTACATTTTCCCAGCTAGAGAGACATCTATAAACAGTAAACTTCATCGTTGAACACTGATTTCTCAACTGGCAGTCAAGAGGTCGTGGGTTCGAGCCCCATCGCCTCCACCGCATAATAGCATTTCAGAGTCCATGTTGTCACCGGCTGATTGTTCCATAAGATAAATCTGGTGGGTAGTTATTGAGTAGTAGGGGGAATTTTCATTCTCTTTTGGACCCTTTTAGACTCAAATCGTCTATCCATTGAGTTAGCTACCAAGATTACTATCTGGTCCGACAAGTGTGAATATACGTCAAAAGTTTCCGTGACCGAACTATGAACCAAGCTTCTTGAGAGCATTTGTATTGGTGTTCGACCACTGGCTCTTCATCAATAGTGACGAAGCCCACGACGCTGTATCTCCCCCAGACGAATCGTTGAACTCAAAATATCAAAACACCGTTCTGGGCGTACTGACACAGTAAGGTTAGCTAGTTTGGAAATTCTTAGAAATTCACGAATTTGGCACACAAATTGAACCTTAAAATAGCTGTCAGGAGCTTGCTAAAGTGGGAAAGCCTAAAAACCAAATACTCTTTTTAGCCCTTCGCCTACCTCGCTCATAAGCCACAGGGGAAGAGTCTCACAATGTTCACCAAGATCGCTCTTGTTGAGTGTAACTACTGCAGTAACATTTACAACAGAATCGCGTGGAAGCCCGGTTACTTATGCAGGAAGAAACACATTCCTGGGCATTAAAGCCAAGCGAGTGTTGGTTGTAATCACCAGTGCCACCACCGTAGCCAATTTGCTATCGTTATACGCATCTGAAGACACTATTAACACAGGGCGGTGCTTGGCTGGTCTCGACCCATGTGCACCACCAAGGTCAACCCAGTAAATTGCCCCTCGGCCTAACCCACTCATCATCCATTTGTACAAGAACAGCTATACTGGCAGTCACCGCGACGTCACTGGAGTCATCCGTCTCTTTACAAAGACCTATTGCATCGTCTATCAAAGTGTTCAATGGCTCCTTGTCCAGCTCTTCTAAGTAGGATGCGATGGCTATCGTAAAGAACTGGGACCGGTTCAGTCCTAACTTTTTTGCTCGTTCTTCAGCCTTCAGAAAAGTAACGTCCGGTATTGATATTGCCGTCTTCATCTCAAATAGTATTACTCGGTATGACACACCGTGAATACAACTTTCTAAAAATTGAAGCTAAACCACCTATCTGAACCGCCACAACAATCTGTTACAACTAACCCAGGACATTTGAGTTCCCTTACAAAATGGCTCCTCAAACGCAATTGAACCGCACCCAACCAATACACCTGACCACTCAGCCATTGAGTAAATATTAATCTGATATAATCCAAATCCAAATTCCAACCCAACATCCGCAATAACAATCACACTCAATCATCACTGTATTTATTAGCGACCAACCTTCTGGTACGTACTGTCGATAACATAGACACGATCACTAATCATGGCAAATCAAACTACATTTCTCACAACCGACGACGTTCACAGACACCGAACCACAATAATCAAGACTATTGACTTTGCCATGGACCTGCTCAGCTAATGTGGCTGACACGGTAATACAGGTCGAGAATGCTTAGCACATGCCCAATGAGAAAGAGTGAGAAATAGCAACGGGAGTCGATAAACATAATGCACTCGCGGATTTAGCCCAGTCAGAGCTGCCAATCTGATTTGTCCACCGGTATCTACCTCGAGAAATAATGGATCCTGCACTGCTCTCGATGAAGCCAACGGGAACGCAAAGCTGCCAATCTCTTGTGGACGAATCTCTTTTTCCGGGACGGTCAGAGCTTAGCGCCCTGCCCTAGAGTTGGCTTAACCAACGATATGGCTGTATGCAAATCGTATGCCGAGCCAGTTGGCAAAGGATATCCACGCGTTGTATTCCTCGATACAGGAGCATGCTAATTTTCAAAGGCAGATACGATATCCTTGAAATGTAAGTTTCGTAGCTGTGCTAATGCCCTTGGCTGCACTGTGAGATCCTGGGACTTACGGACTCAGCTTCGGACAATTTTTGAACCTAATGCTTGCTGGCAACTACAGCCGTGAATGTGTCTCTCGTTCCGAGCCAGAGTTGAAATGCTTATAAACGAAACTCTTCAAGTTCCCAGACCGGAGATTTAGTCATTTTTACAAGATCTCTGAAGTGGGCACTTATTTGCTCTCACCCAAAAATGTCAATTATCAGCAAACAGAAGTTTCGTTATCAGCTCCTACCAATGGCAATATGTTCGACTTCCCCTTGAGAGACATTTTCTTTAATAAATACCCTATCTAAAAGCCCTACAACTAAAGCGGCCACTGAGATTACTAAGAACATAAGGTGGACATCACCCACATTTCCCTTACTCGCAGTGTAATAGAGAAGCGAGGAAAGGCACAGACCACCTACGTTTCCGTATGCGCCAACTATACCGGCAACTTGGCCAGTTATATCTTTGCGCACACACGGAACCATGGCAAAATTAGCACCATTGCCTCCCTGTATGAAGATCGAGGTCAATGCCACGACACCGACACTTACGACAAGTGGCCAGGATCGATTAAGTTCGGCTAGCACCAAGAACGACAGCGCCGATCCCACTAAAAAGTAACTCAGTGTCTTCGCTCGCGATCTCGAAAGATCCGAGATTATCCCTCCCCCAGGCCTAGTGACCAAATTTGTGAAGGCAAATGCACTCCCAGCAAAACCCGCGGCCGCAACCTTTAACCCAAACGTAGTGGCAAAATATGTCGGTGGCAAGGAAACCATTGTCAGCTCAGTGCCAAAAGTAACTGCATACGAGAGAGATAATAGAAATACAGTACTGAACGGATAACTTGGGCTGCTAGGAACCTTGCCTTGTGCTATTCCTTTATTTAGTGCAAGGGCGGCATAGGTTTGATAGAACATCAATGCGATAAGGAAAATGTATGCCATACCAGCCGCAGTTGGACCGAATACGTGTCTAGCCTCAAGCCGGCTTACTACAACGGCAAGAATTCCTATTAAAGGAATCTGAAGGATCAAAAGTCCAACTAACCCTGATCTGGAAGTAACTTCAAGCGATGCCGCAGACTTCGCTCTGATAAATTTGTCGCCACTGGGAGCATCCTGCTCTGTAACTTGGTGTTGGCGGTCCCAGGACGGGTATTGGCGGGAAGGCTGCTTGATCGCTATGGGCCAAGGCGGCTCTTCGGCTGGTTGCTCATTACAATGGCAGTCCCGAACTCGATGTTCGCCTTTTCACACTCGTTCGTGGATCTGGCGATTTCGAGACTGATTTTAGGACTGGTGGGATCGGGATTTGTAATCGGAATTCGTCTTGTCTCTGAATGGTACAGAGAGGAACATATAGGTGTTGCCGAAGGATTCTACGGTGGATGGGGGAACTTCGGATCAGCGGGAGCAGCACTTCTGCTGCCAAGCCTGGCGACGCTTCTTGTTCATGGCCCAAATGGATGGAGATGGGCGATCTTCATTAGCGGATTTGTTGGAGCGCTTTATGGGGTGATATTTCTTAGATTTGTAAAGGATGCTCCCAGTGGCGACAAATTTATCAGAGCGAAGTCTGCGGCATCGCTTGAAGTTACTTCCAGATCAGGGTTAGTT
>JAKBSX010000410.1 GCA_021844725.1 Actinomycetes bacterium
GATCGTAGTGGGGAAGGCATCCAAGGCTCACCACGAAAGAGCATCGTGAGAACATCGAGTGCGTCCTGGGACTGCTTTTGAGCGGTGGAGATGTAAGAGCGCACCGCTGCCAAGCGCTCTGCTCCAGCCATAGAACGGAAACACCCGCTGATCTTTTTGTGAAGTTTTGCCATGCGAAAATCACGCTCGCCCTGATTATTCGAAAATGGAACACGCAGGTCTGTGGCAAAACGGGTTATCTCCGGCTTTAGTTTAGAGAACGCAACAGCTAAGTTGTAGGACTCCCGTTCGATGCTGTTGCGCTTACGCCCTACAGCTGGTTCTGGGTTTACTTGGAATGCAATCGCAACGATCTCGTCATAACGACGAAAGAACGAGGTGAGTTTCTTTTTCGTAAGCTGGTGACGTCCCAACTCAACAGCATCCTCGCCAGCACACTTCATCTCTAACAACAACTTGGTCATTCCATCCGCCCAGGAGGTCTGGCTACTGATAGCTTGAACCGAGGCCAGGTTCCTTATCAGGTGAGAACCGCAGACCGCATGGGTAGCAGATGTGTAGTCGAAGTAAAGCCCGAGACGGTCATGTACCGCTACACCACCAAAGTCAGGCAGTACCCCGGTTGCCTCCACGCCTTTTCTTCCTCGGGTTGCATCAGCGTGTAACAGCGTCAGTGTCTTATTGGATGCGACGTGGAACCAGATTGACCGCTTGTTGAGCCGATCTGAGGTCTCGTCCATATGTACCACGTATGAGTTCTTTAGCTGAGTGAGCACCTCGGAGAGGAACGGCTTACATAGGTCTGCGGCTTCTGTGTAGATTGAGTCTAAGAATCCAGTTGATACCGGCGAAGCGAACAGATCAGCCATCGCCTCAGAACAACGCAGCATCGGCAAGTGCTGACGAGCTAAGAGATATACAGCGTTGGCTCTTACCCGTGGCCCATAGCAGGTAAACCCAGTTGCCTCTGGTGGAAAACTACCAGCTGTTATCTTCCCACAGGAGCACCTGCGCTTTTGCACCTGGTGTTCGATGCATATGAGCTTCGGTTCAGGAAGGTCAAAGACCTGGCGAGTCTCAACACTGTCTATTACAGCATTGCTGAGATTGCTCCCGCAACTCTCACAGTCTGTTGGGAAGTGGATAATTATTTCATCAGGATCGATTCTCTGAGCTAGATGCTTGCCTTCTGTCCCGGACTGCTTGCCTTGCTTTTACCCAGTGCACGCCGAACAGTACGATTCGGACTCTCAGTCTTTGCTTTGGAACCGAAGAGATCCGACGATGGCGGGAAGGAAGAGTTCGACGAGTTGCGTCCGAGTCTCTTCTCCAGCTCGGCGATCTTTGTCGTCAACAGCTCGACCTGTCTGGCGAGGGAAGTGTTCTGTGATTGCAGTGTCTCGACCTGACTGGCGAGTGAGGTGTTCTGTGATTGCAACACCTCAACCTGACTCCGCAGTACATCATTGTCTTGTTGGAGTTCGACCGGAGATCTTTGTTGTTCTTCTGCCATGCATAACAGCTAAGCACATCTGGAACCATTTCGCGAATGTCCAAGTCAGATACTATATTTACCTCAAACTCTGGAACCTCACCCTGATCATGACAGTCATGGGTGGCTCAGCTTAACTTGAGAGGACCTGAATAGTTACGATTAATGTGCTAATCGCTGGTTGGATTCTTGCAACCGATTTGATTTTCAAGTCCAATTGTGAGCGTCTGTACGTATTGTACTAGTGCTAAAACGTCAGGTTTTGGCCAGCTTTCAACTACCTGGGCGATCGTACGTTGGCGCAGTTCGGTGATCTCCGCCAGCACTTTTCTTCCTGCCTCGGAAATGATAATCAGGTATGCCCTGGCGTCCTGGTCGTGTACTTTCCTAGTTACGAGCCCTGCTTCTTGTAATTGCTTAAGCTGTCGCGATACGGTCGAAATATCAAGCGACAACAATCCTGCCAAATCACTCGGGCGAAGTGGTCCAAGTTCATTGAGCATTGCGAGTTGCCAGTATCCAGCTCCATCAATGGCCGCAGCCTCTTTAGAGCAGTTTGGATAGGTAATCTTGCGTATAGCTCTACCCAATCTGAATAGGGAATGTTCGAGTTCCGGGAAGTTGCCTTCCCCCTCTTTAGCAAATGTTAGGCTGCTATGTTTCATATTTTGTGATGGAGAGTTCACGACTGAGTAACCTATGAGTTCTAGATGGTTGGAAATGACCTTAGCTGTTGCATCGGGATGCTCTAATCTTAAACGTAGTTCGACTATTCGATAATGAGCATCTAGTTTTAGAGTGAGCGGTAGTTTGGTTTGGGTGTCTTCTGAGCCTCGTTATCTAATGTTAGTCGACCTGATTATCTTTTTCGGTTAGGGTTCTCATTGCTTGCTTATTCGTAAGGGGTTGCATTGCGATTTGATCATAAATTGGGAACCGTGGTATCTACCACTGATCTGCTCAAATTCTTGGCTTGTGAACAACTTACAACTTTCGATTTACTCCGTAGTGCTGGAAGTTTGTCACCACTACCTAAAGAAAATGGCGCTACCGTTGCCCAGAAGCTTGGTTTAGAGACCGAATATGACGCACTACGTATTTTTGAAGAAAAATATGGCGAGGCAGTTCGAATTTCTGGCAATGACGACACTGCGTTTGAATCTACGCTCCGTGCGATGAAATCAGGAGCTGGTCTTATTTACCAGGGGGTGCTTTTTGATTTCGAGGATGAGTTGGCCTACGAAAGTCGCCCTGACTTTTTGGTAAGGGTGGACTACAACTCAAATTTCGGAAATTATGCATACGAGCCGGTTGATTCAAAGCTGGGCAAAAGCCCAGGATTAGATGGACTGCTACAGATTCTTGACTACGCCGACGTATTGTCAAAAATTCAAGGTGTGTTGCCACGCAATGTGCACTTGTTTCTCGCAGGTGCGGAGCAGGTCTCATATCGAAGTGAGGTCTATGTAGAAGAAGTCCGACTTCAAAAGCAGCGCTACCTTCGTACCTTAGAGAAATTAAATAGTTCCGGATTAGCTGGTGATGAGGTTTTCATTCGTAGTGATCCTAGGCCTAACAATTATTGCTCCCTTTGTGATTGGTCGGAGAGCTGTGGTGCGTACTGGGATACGAGCGACTCACTATATCGAGTTGCTGGAATTACGAAATCCCAGGTCGAGCGTTTGCGCGAGGCTGGCATTTCCTCTTTGCGCCAACTTGCCAATTCTGATGCGGGCAATATCAGAGCTCCAATTAATTTGACGATTCTCAAAGGATTGATTGCACAGGCGTCAGCTCAAGTAAAGTCAATCGAAGCCTCTTCGTCTGAAGAGACAGGCGTAGAAGTCAGTCCAAAAAGCGTTCGTCCATATTTTGAGCTCCGGGAAGATGTATTTGAGTTGGCCAAAAGTGGTTCAGGTCTTGGGCTTCTTCCATCTCCAGATGAAGGTGACATTTATTTTGATATTGAAGGAGATCCTTTTTATAAACCAGATGGTCTCGAGTACCTCTTCGGAATTGCATTCCATCAAGATGGCGAGCTCCTCTTCAAAGCATTTTGGGGAGTTGACCCAGATGGTGAACGAAGGGCGTTTGGCGAACTGATCGATTTCATTATGGATCAATGGAAACTTTATCCAAAGCTTCATATCTACCACTATGCCGATTATGAGAGAAACGCGCTAGCCAAGCTGGCCTCACGTTGTAACTACAAGATTTACGAAGTTGACTCGATACTCAGGTCTGACTTGTTGGTTGACCTGTATCCCGCCGTCAAAGGAACGATAGTTCTAGGGGCCGATTCTTATTCTCTGAAAAAAGTTGAAAAGATCTATCTATCTGAGCTTCGGCATGAAGCAGTTACAACAGCCATGGGTTCCGTCGAATCTTTTGAGGCTTGGCTCGGAAGTGGTGACCCAGAATTGCTTGAAGAGATCGAACGTTATAACGAAATAGACGTACGGTCGACTGCCCAACTAAGGGATTTTCTCTTAACCCTAAGAGGACAGGTAATCGAGCAACATGGACCGCTCGACTATCGAATATCCAAATCTGATTCTCTGGAGCAAGCTGCAATGTCAGATGTTGAAAGCGAATATGAATATCTTGAATCTAGGTTACGATCTTTAGCAGAGAAATCCCATGACTCAAGGAGCGCTAGCGTATATCAATTAACC
>JAKBSX010000411.1 GCA_021844725.1 Actinomycetes bacterium
AAGATACATCGCAGACAGTACTGCCGATATTGCGAGAGAAACCCCTGAGACGATCATGAAATAGAATGGAAGCTTCACGCCGGTCTTGCTGCGGTCTACTTTTGGAGTTCAATGCATATCGATCTCTACGATCCGTTCATCCATTCCATTGCGGTCGGGTTTGTCGGAACAATGCTGCTCGCTCACGGCCCTGTGATTCTTCCGTCAGTCACTGGGAGGAGGCTCAACGCAGCTAAGCTTTCTCTCTTGCCTCTAGGCGTCCTAACTGTGGGCAATCTTGTGCGCATAGTCGGGGATCTAATAATGCTGGACTACAATGCAACTCTGCTCGAATATTCCATCGGACTAGCTGGATGGTTAATTCTGATAGCTGTCATCTTGTTTCTCCGTCAAATTCTGTTTGGTTCATCGAGACTCGGTCGGGTGAAAAACCAATCGAATGCAGGAAGCTGACCCCATTTCAGGGAATAGGCTGTTTTAGGGCAGTATTGCTCTTCGAAAGCTAGCGCTTCTTGAAGTACATGGTGAGGATGTGCTTCTCGGCTCGCCTTAGTATTTCGGAAAGGGTACCGGCAGAGATTCCGAGTCTTTTTGAGAGCTCTTCGAGTCGTATCTTTTTAGGGAATTCAAAGTACCCCATTTCCAGCGCCATCTTTACAATTTGTTCCTGCCTAGTGGTGAGGTCTTCCTTGGTCTGGAGTCTAGTGACCTTGAGAATCTTGTATCCTATATCTTGAGAGCCGAGCCTGTCTGTAACTTTCTTCAGTGTGTCGTTCCCACTGACAAGCAACTTCCATTCCATCTTGCCATCGTCGGTCGTAACCGCTGAAAGAAGCGAACAGTTAAGATCGGACAAAATGGAACATACAGGACAGTTCTGAGTTGTTATGGCACCCATGATCCTGTGGGAGTCCAGTTGTACGAGGTCGATGTTCTTGATGCCGCTTGAGCCTTTGAGGACATTGAGTAGCTTTGACGCGTTAACTTTGGTCGAGGAGATCTCAACAAAGTCTCTGACCCCCTGCGTCTTGTCTGCTTCTTTCACATCCATTATTCTGACAAGAGCCGAGTGATCCTTGTTCACGGCCTTGATCCAATTTTCTGGAGCATCCACGAGCAGATGAGCTTCGAGCACGATGTTTGACTCTCCTCCGATCATAATAGATGTTTTGCTCAGATGCGCTGCAAGTTTTGAGCGAGTCAAACTACCGTGCTAATCTTTCTCTTCGTAATCTCAGCTACTAGAAATATCACAAAAGAAAGCGCAATTACCAGGACCCACTCGAGTAATGTGATGGAACTGATCTGAAGCGCGAGTGCGAGAAATGGTATGTACATCGTTAGAACGTACGCGGCTATCACTAGAGCAATCATTCCAACCAGATACTTGTTACTTCTAATGTCAGAAAGTTTCGTTCCTCTTGAGCTGACCTCTGTCGGAATTACTACCAGTTGTCCGAGGATCATCATTGTGAGACCGAGCCCTCTCGCCTCATGCTCGCCCATCCCGACGCTCATCGCCCACGTGTAGATTCCAGCGGAGAGCAAGAATATAGCAAGCCCTATTCCAGCAAGTCGAGCAAACTGAATCCGGTTCAGGAAAGGCGCCTTCGTAGGGCGCGGTTTTCTTTTCATTATTCCGGCGTCTGCTTTCTGTCTCTCGAACACGATCGAAACCACCGGATGGAGGACGAGCTCCAGCACGATGATGTCCACTGGTACGAGAAGCAACGGCAGCCTGAGGATAGGGATGATTAGTGCCGAAAGAAAGATCGGAACGTGAAAGGCTACGAGATACTTGAACGCATTTTGAATGTTGTCGTAGATCTTTCGACCGTTTTTAATCGCTCCAACCATCGTCGCGAAGTTATCGTCAAGAAGCACTAGTGAAGCGGCTTCTTTCGCCACGTCAGTGCCTTTCTCGCCCATCGCTATCCCAATGTCTGCTCGCTTTAGGGCTGGAGCGTCGTTGATCCCGTCTCCAGTGACTGCGACGCTGTATCCGATCTTCTGGAGTACTTCGACTATCTTCAACTTCTGCTCTGGCAAAACTCTGCAGAATACGTTTCCTTTCTTGATCGCCTCCTCAAACTCATTGTCGTTCATAGCTTGGAGTTCATCGCCGGAATACACGGCGTCGTGCTCGAGGCCCACCCTGTGAGCCACAGCGTGAGCCGTTGCTTTGTGATCTCCGGTGAGCATTATGACCCTAACTCCAGCCTCTTGAGCTACGTGAATCGCGCTCGGAGTTTCTTCCCTGACCGGGTCATAGTATCCTATCAAACCATCGAAAGTCATGTCCTTCTCGCTCTGTTCCCTGGAATCGTTTGAGACAAGTTGCTTGTGTGCAAGAGCGAGCACCCTGATTCCATCCTCGCCCATCTTTTCATTAGCTAGCAGCACTTTGGATTTCGTTTCATCCGGGATTTTGGCGCGTGTGACGATTGCTTCGACGGCGCCCTTCGCGGAAATCTCAAGCTCACCAGCTGCATTCTGCCAGACGTGTGACATGTACTTGTCTTTGGGATCGAAAGGATATTCTTTCACAAGTTTCCAGGATTTGAGTTCTTTGGACGCGCTCGACCCCTTGCCGACCTCGAGGATCGCCTTCTCCATGTAATCGAATGGCTGTTCTTCGCAAGCCATCATTGCGTGCAGCCAGAATTTGTGAGCGTCGGGCTTTTTCGAGAATTCGGATATTGGATATCGATCGTCGGTGAAGAGTTCGACGACTGCCATCCTTCCGGTCGTTAGCGTGCCAGTCTTGTCCGAGCAGATTATGTTGACGCTACCCAGCGCTTCCACCGCCGGGAGCTTTTTGATCAGAGCGTTGTTCTTCGCAAGCTCGAACATACCGAGAGAAAGAAAGAGCGTGTACACGACCGGGAGTTCTTCCGGGATGGCAGCAATGGCGAGGCTCACTCCTCCGAGTATGGCGTTGGAGAGACTAGCGCCTAAAATCAATTCGAGCAAGATGAGAGCTAGAGAAAGCCCGATTGCCGCAATTCCGAACCACCTGACTATCCAGTCGATGTCGTTTTGCAGTTTGGTCCTGACTGGTGCAGTCCTTGCTAGCGAGGCTCCAATCTTGCCGTAGTGCGTGCGCTCTCCTGTGTTCACCACCATGCATGTTGCTCGCCCGCTGAGGATCTTGCTGCCTGCAAACACGCTCCCGACGTTTCCAAAAAATTCTTCCGAGTAAAATTCGGTGGCGTTTTTCTCCATCGGTATCGACTCGCCGGTGAGCGAAGATTCATCGACGCTCAGATCAGAGCTGTCAATGATCACGGAGTCGGCCATCACGAACTTGCCTTCATCTACGATTAGTCTATCTCCTGGTACGAGGTTTTCCGGCGCAATCGTCACTTTTTTGCCGTCCCTGATTACTACAACAGTAGGCTCCCCAAGTTTCTCAAGTTGCTCTAACGCTCTTTCCTTCCTGACTTCAATCACAACGTCGATCAGCCCGATTGGTATAATTGCTACGAGAACGACTGTAGCGTCAAGCATCTCCCCTAGCAAGACGTACACCACCCCCGCTATGATCAAGAGCCACACCATAGGCTCTTTGAGAAAGGCGAGAACTCCCCACCTCGAACCCCGCCGTTTTGGAAACAGAGCGTTTTTCCCGAACTTTGCTAGTCGTTCGGTCACTTGAGAATCCGTCAGGCCGGTCTTGAAATTCGGGTTTGTATTCGCAACTAGCTCTGTCAGCAGAATCTTCTTGGTTTCTGCTTGCTGTTGCGTCAAGATCTAATTCTTGTTCAAATTACTGGTATTAGTGCTGATATGTTGGTGTATGTTCTTGACCGCACTCCTTGCATTCAGGTGACAAGATATGGAAGGATTTCTCAGTAAATAGCATCATTTCAAAGTGCAAGTCGACAAGATAGCCTAGCCCTGTTCGTTCTTCATCCATTACACAATTTGAAGACAATTGTCGACTTTGGGTTTTGCAGGCTAGTAGGTTTGTCCGCGTCTGCGCATAGAGTCGCCGATCTTGACATAGGCGATTATGAGGAGTATTCCAGGAATGAAGCCAGCGAACAGAAGCTGAATTATTCCCAGGATCAGAGCAGGCGTCCTAGCGCTCGGAACATTAGCTGGCGAAAAGAGGTTCTTGTAGATCAGAAAATAGTCCAGAGCAATCCAGATAATTGAGA
>JAKBSX010000412.1 GCA_021844725.1 Actinomycetes bacterium
AGACGCAGGAAAGGGATTTGCGAGCGTCGTGAACGGTGGTTCATTCATTGACAGTGCCACGTCATTCACACTGATCCGCGGCGGACGTCTCGACCTTGCTCTAATGGGTGCGTACGAAGTCTCCGTAGCGGGTGACCTGGCAAATTGGCGACTATCCGGCAAAAAGATCGCTGGAATTGGCGGTGCCGCTGATCTGGCACACGGTGCGCGTCGCGTTTGGATCACAACGAGCCTCTTTTCAAACGACGGATCGTCCAAACTTGTGAACACGTGCACTCACCCACTGACCGCTTCACGAGTGGTAAAGCGAATCTATACCGAATTCGGCGTTTTCGAGCCAAACGGTACCAGCTTCTCCGTTATCGACCTGGCTGAAGGAATCACAGAAGGTCTGCTCGCCGAACGCGGAGTACCAATCGAAGGGTAGTATTGCGCCGCTTCCCAAGATGCGTGAGCTGGCCGCTCCGTCAAGGACAGATGAACTACAAACAGTGAGATTTGAATCTCATCCATACCGTTCAATAATCCCCAGTAGAGTCTGTATACGCAGAACATTTGTCACGCTCACCATCAGCAAGATCTTCGGCGATATTGCGTGTATTATCGAGACAGTCAATCCCATCTTTGGAGTCTTGTGGCTCAATCAGCTCACGACCGTGTAGGAGGAACATACCTATGCCCAGAATTCTCAGCAATGAGATCATCGAGCAAGTGCTTACGATGCCTGCATGCATCGACGCCATGGAGGACGCATATCTGGCCTTGGCTAGCAACCAGGCTGTGACAAGGCCACGGTCGGACACATACATGCCAGTGGGAAACAGTACCTACTACGTCCTCAAGACCATGGATGGGATACTTGGCACCCAAGGTATTGGCTCAATTCGCCTCAACTCGGACCTGATCCAGTGGTCAACCAAGGACGGTGTGACAAAGAAGGCCAAGCTGCGCTCGGCAGATGGTGACCGTTACAACGGTATGGTGCTTCTCTTTGACACCCACACAGGTGAGTTGAGATCAATGTTTCCTGACGGGTATATTCAAAAGATGCGCGTTGCAGCAACGAGTGCGCTTAGCGTCAAGCTAATGGCAAGAACCGACGCGGATCAGTGTGAATGACGTGGCACTGTCAATGAATGAACCACCGTTCACGACGCTCGCAAATCCCTTTCCTGCGTCTATTACATCCGGGTCTTCCTGACCAACTTCGGGTGAAGGTCCAAGTCCGACGATACCATTCTCACTGTGAAGGGTGACGCCGCGTTGAGTCAGCGGTTCAACCGTTACCTGGGGCATTCCGATTCCGACGTTGACCAACCAGCTATGGTCCACGTCACTAGCAACGCGGGCACCCAGTTCCTTCATCGACCACAGAGACACACCTATGCCACCTTTCATTCAACAAGCCCCAGAACCCTGAGGGCGTTATCACGCAGAATCTTGGTTCTGACGCCATCCTTCAAATTCAGTTGGCTGAATTCCTCCAGCCAGCGTTGTGGTGGAAAGAGCGGAAAATCTGAGCCAAAGAGAAACTTCTCTGGGATGACGGAATTCATATAGCGGAGCGTCGTCTCCGGTAGGTATTTTGGTGACCATCCGGAAAGATCGATGTAGACGTTGCCTTTGTGGCGTGCGATCGCAACAAGTTCTTCATGCCAGGGCCAGCCTGGGTGAGCTGCAATGATAGTCAGGTTGGGAAATTCGGCTGCCAGGTCATCTATCGCCGGGAATGGGCGTCCGTATTTCAGATGCAAGCCTCGACCGCCGGGTGCTCCGTTGCCAATCGCCGTTGTTCCGGTATGAAATGTAACAACCATTTTCAGTTCTTGGCACAGCTCCCATAGCGGATAAAATCGCTTTTTCCCTGGCGAAAAGTGCTGTGTAATCGGCTGAAATTTCATCCCTTTCATGCCGACGCTGCTGCAGCGCTCGACTTCCTCAAGCGCGACACTGCCCTTGTTCGGGTCTACCGATCCAAAGGCGATTAGCCGTCCCCCTGAACCCTTGGCAATATCGGCCACCTCATCATTTGAGATCTTTAAACCTGTAGTCGTCTCCGAGTCGACGTCAAAGATAATCGCCATTCCATTGAGATTTTCGTAGACTTCGGAGATGTCCCTGGGTGCGTCGTGTTGAGAACCGAAGAGCCGTTTGGCGTCTTCGTTTCGCTGCTGGTTCTGTTTTGCCCGATCTCCAGTGTGCACATGCGCATGTACATCAACGATTTCTAATTGGCTGTAATCGATTTTTGAAGATGGTGCTGACTTTGGAATAGTTGTGCTCATTTTTCCACCATTACCAATCTGTCTATAAAGGCTCCGGAAGTATGAAGAAAGTCAGGGTCTAGGTAACCGTCGACTATCTCTGACACCTCTGCGATCACAACAGGAGCTGCGGTCGCCATTACTGCGTTGAAATTGCGTGCTGCGTGGCGATAAATCAGGTTTCCTGAACGGTCACCCTTCCAGGCCTTTATAAGCGCAAAGTCAGCTTTTATCGGTTTGCATAGGAGGTAATCACTACCATCGACCTCGATGACCTGCTTTCCGTCCGCCAACTCCGTTCCAAGGCCGACCTGAGTCAAAAATCCGCCAAGGCCCGCACCCGCTGTGCGAATCCTTTCTACTAAGGTTCCCTGAGGTTCAAGTTCGAGTTCCGCATCGCCTCGATCCAGCACTTCAAGGAATCCTTTTGATGTTGGTCCCACAGGGTAGGAACACACCACCTTTCTGACCCCTCCGTATTGAAATAGAGCTTCGTGCCCGGCGTTGTTGGCCACAACCGTAAGGCCTGTGACCTTTCGGCTTGCCAATGCGGAGATGAGGTTGCGCGGATAGCCTGCTCCTCCGAAGCCACCGCAAAGAATCGTCGCACCGTCGGATATGTCAGCGACGGCTTCAAGTGCTGAAGAGAAAATTTCCGTTTTGCTCATATGGTCCTTTGGGGGTTCGGGTCACTGAATGTCGTAGCCGTCGGATTCTCGCTGTTCATCATTAGGCCTGGCCATCGTGATTTCTTGGTTCACAGAAAACTTGCGCTACCTCAGCTAGAAGGATCCTCAACGCCGTTCCTTTCTAGCGTAAATGAAAGTCCAGGTAGATTGATTCGAAGGCTACCCATGTCTTTGTGTTGGACCAGTGATTCCACCAGTTGAGGCACCTGGCGTTTCTGTGCTGAATAGTCTTGTATTGGCCCGGCACTTCTCATGGCGACGACGTCTGTTTCGCCACCAACCGCGTATCGGAGAAGTAGCTCATCGTCGGAGACATCTGCACCGAAAGACTCTCGAATTTCATCTAGCGATTGTTCATGGTTAGCAACCTGAGCCAACTCTTTGGCTCTTGGTCGGTCTAGAATGATCTCCCTTTCGCCCAAACACACCGATGAGTATTATGCAGAAAAAGCTAAGCAGGCGGTTGCTCTAGGGGCTGACGAAGTGTACCTCAAAGACTCAGGCGGGCTGTTGACTCCGGAGAGAGTCCATTCCATCGTCCCCTCCATTCTCCGGAATTTGAATGGAACTCCTCTAGAATTTCACACTCACTGCACCACCGGCCTCGGACCAGTCTCAACCTTGGCGGCAGTGGAAGCTGGAGTGGACATAGTCCACACTTCGGTTCCGCCTCTCGCTAATGGATCGTCGCAACCGTCGATCTTCAATATCGCCAGCAATCTGCGTGCTCTGGGACTGTCAACCTCAATCGACGAACGACCACTGAAGCGGGCCTCCGAGGAGATGATGAGAATGGCGCACCTGGAAAAACTGCCAATAGGAACACCCTTGGAATACGACCATGCGCAGTACGTTCACCAGGTTCCCGGAGGAGTGATCTCCAACCTGCGCCATCAGCTCAGGCAGATCAGAATGGAACAAAGGCTTTCGGAGGTCCTGGAAGAAAGCGTACTGGTAAGACGGGACCTGGGATACCCGATAATGGTAACGCCGTTCTCCCAGTTTGTTGTCAGTCAGGCAACAATTAACGTATTAAATGGCAATCGATACCAGGTCGTGACCGACGAGGTAATCAAGTACACCCTCGGGGTTTACGGCTCAGAGGCCGGCAGCGGAGTCACGAGTGAAGCCAGAGAGATCATTCTAGACCGACCAAGAGCCAAAGAGTTGGCTCAGGTTGCTAACCATGAACAATCGCTAGATGAA
>JAKBSX010000413.1 GCA_021844725.1 Actinomycetes bacterium
GGACATCCCTCGGATAATCTTGGTGCAATTTTACCTGTGGCGGATTGGGTAAGTCGTAACACAGGTGCGAGGGGGGCTCAACCGTTGCAAGTCAAAGACGTGCTTACTGCGATGGTTAAGGCTCATGAGATCCAGGGAGTTTTGGCCTTGGGAACCAGTCTGAATAGGGTTGGACTCGATCACGTGTTATTTGTGAAGGTTGCCTCTACCGTTATTTCTGCATGGCTGCTTGGAGCAAAGCGTGATGAAATTTTCAATGCTTTGTCAAACGCTTGGATTGACAATTCTTCACTTCGGACATATCGCCATTCGCGAAACACTGGATCACGTAAGTCCTGGGCGGCTGGAGATGCTGCGAGCCGGGGAGTGCGGCTAGCAATGATGGCAATGCAAGGGGAAATGGGGTATGAAACAGCACTTTCTGCACCGTTGTGGGGATTTCAAGATGCAGTGCTTGGAGGTAACCCGGTGGTCCTTGGTCGTGAACTCGGATCGTATGTCATGGAGAATGTTCTATTCAAGGTGAGTTATCCGGCTGAGTTCCATGCACAAACTGCGGTTGAAGCTGCGATAACCCTTTACGGCGAAGTCAAGGGACGCGTTGATGAAATTGAATCTGTTACCATAAAAACTCAAGAGTCTGCTATGCGAATTATCGACAAAGTAGGAGAGCTAACAAACCCGGCCGATCGTGACCATTGTATCCAGTACATGGTGGCTGTTGCACTTTTGGAAGGGGCGCTTGCTGCTGATCATTATCAAGATGAATATGCTGGTAACCCTGCCATCGATAAGCTTAGGGCAAAAATGATAGTAGTTGAAGAACCACAATATTCACTTGATTACCTAGATCCCACCAAACGCTCCATTGCCAATTCGCTACAGATTAAGTTCAAAGACGGTAGTAGTACTAGGGCCGTAGAAGTTGAATACCCCGTTGGTCACCGTCGCCGACGCAGTGAAGCAATTCCACTTTTAAAAAAGAAGTTTGCTGCGAACGTTAGTGCCGTATTGCCAGGTTCTCGAATATCGCAAATACAAGATATCTTTGAAGATATCGAACTACTTGAAGACATGACGGTTCCTGATTTCGTTGATCTTTGGATACCGACATAAAGAAGGGTTGATGAATACATGGTGTGGCTGACGGAACCTGAGGTAAGCCAAGCGGAATTGGCACAACGCCTATTAAGTGCCATTCCGGGGAAGGGGAAAATAATCAAAATTCCTGGAGCTTATGACGCCATAACTGCTTTGGAAGCCCGGCGAGCGGGATTCAAGATATTGTACCTTTCCGGAGCTGCTTATACAGCAAGTCGCGGTCTTCCCGATTTAGGTATGGTGACCGCTAGCGAGATAGCCGAGCGAGCAAAAGATATAATTCGGGCAACCGGACTTCCACTCATCGTTGATATAGATACAGGCTACGGGGGAGTCTTGGATGTTGCCAGGACTGCCCGAGAGATGACGGAAGCCAAAGTTGCAGCGGTTCAAATAGAGGACCAGGAAATGCCCAAAAAGTGCGGGCATCTAAATGACAAGCGAATAGTACCGGTTGAAGAGATGGTGGAAAAGATCCGGATGCTTAAAGCGGTAAGTCCTACTCTTGTCGTGATTGCCCGCAGCGATGCTCGGGCTGTTTCAGGCCTGGATGACGCCATTGAACGCAGTAGGCGCTATGTTGAGGCTGGTGCGGATGTTATTTTCCCCGAAGCACTTGAAGGAGAGCGGGAATTTCGCATATTGGCACAACAAGTTGACGCTCCAATCCTTGCAAATATGACTGAATTCGGACGCACACCGTATTTCAGTGCAGATGAATTCGCCGAGTTCGGTTGCAGACTGGTTATCTACCCGGTTTCATCGTTGCGTGTTGCCGTAAAAGCTGTTGGTAACCTATATGAAGTGCTTTTATGTGACGGAACTCAAGAGTCGTTGGTCCCTCAGATGCAAACACGCAAGGAACTGTACGATCTCATAGGCTATTTTGATTATGAAGCCCTTGATCGCGCGATCGTCGAGACACGCTTACCGAATAATTGACCTGCCCAATAATTAGATAGCGCCGGTTGAATAAAGCCTAAATCGGTTAATTTGCTAAAAATGCCGCTGTAGCGCGTGAATTGATATTGAAATGTATTTTGAAGTGCCTTCTCTGGTACCATCGAGTCGCATCTGTTGCACATGTGGCACAGTCAGCTAGGTTGTAGTGGTTGGGAACCGATTGGTCGGCTGGCAGCCAAAAGTTGGTGTCTGGTCATTGTGGTTTCACTTAGAAATTTCAGTGTAGTTTTTTGGTCAGAAGTTGTATCATAGCAGGGAGCTTTATTAGACGGGTTTTACGATTAAGCGTCTGAAAAGCCAATCATTTCCGGTTCTTCGAAATTATCAAGCGGATTATTGCGAACTAAGGGATTTTCTACAACCACCGATTAGGCCGAAGTCCATGTAACATATTAACGAATACCGCAATTTACCAGGTAAAATATGCACGCTCCATGACTACAGTAGTCTTGTGAATCGATACTCGTATAGTGTCACTACCTGTATAAACAACACTGACACTACGCTGCTGACCTGGACTTGGGATTAGGTGAGCCAGGTGCAAATAACTTATAGAAATCGAAAGCGCCAAGGTTGATCGTAATTCATAACTCAGGCCGGTTATCTAAATAGCTGTGCCGAGCAGTACATTGAACTGGTCGTTCTCATGAAATTTCTGCACTTGTTTCAACCGATGCTGTACAAAACTAATATCGTGTTATTTCATTTGAAATTAGCGCTCACCTAGCGGAGACAAGATCGAACAAAACCGCTCGGCGTAGTTAAATATAAAAGGCACGGATTTGGCAGGTGTATTCACTCAGCGATAAGTAAATGTTTGGGTTAGTCGTATCCTTATGGCCGAATGTTCTCTAGGTCTTCGAGGAGGGACGGGAGCGTTGGTTTCCAGCCAAGCGCCTTGCGCGTGTAGAAACTAAAGGAAGGCTGATCGGTGTCGAATATCGGGCCGCGGGAGCCATTACAACTGGTGAATCTTCAACCATCCTCAGGACTAGTGGCGTGAGCTACTCGTTTACGGGAATCCCTTAGATTTATCCGTGGAGAGGAGGTCAAGGGTTACAATAGGGGCACTCTTTGGGGTCTGCTTGGGTTTCAGGCAGGATGAGAGGTCGGCTCACTTTGTGATGACAATTGGGACACGCGTCGATTTCGGCACGTGGTTGGGCAACTTCAGTACCACATTCTCGGCATGGTATTCCAATAACAAGATCAACGCGTCCCCAGCCAGGTGCTCCGCATGACAGGCATCGGGCGGCAATGCGGTTGGCAAGGCGATCAGCCGCAGCGGCAATAACGACCCTTCGTGAGGGGCATGCGTGGGCTCGGAGGTCAGTTTCTAGGCGCGCAAGACCGTCAGCAGATGCATTGGCACACACGACTATTGCTTCCGTCAGTTCTTGTGTAGTGCTGATACCCTTGTAGATCGGTTGCGACGCATCACAGTTTGGGCGGACAATGAGCTTATGATCCGGGAATTGCGATTTTACAAGGAACGGTTCGATATCTTCGTTCGGATTTACGGTTGTTGATACCGCTATTGTGTCCCAACTAGCGTGGCTTTCCCAAATGACGATATCGTTTTCATCGTCGACGAGGACAACGATTTCCCTGTCAGTTGTTACTAACGGCATCATGGGATCGGGGCCGATACTCCCTTCGGAGGCAAGTCCGAGAGTCTGGTTGGAAGCCTTCATGCCTAGTCGTGCTTTTGCAATGGCGGATTCAAGAGGTGGTGCAGTTCGGGGAACCTCTCCGGTGAAGGTGCCGAGGGAATCGGTATCTACTGCAATAGTCTCGACGCGTAGCCCTACGGCAGATTCCAGGGCTGGAGCGATTAGAGGAAGTTTGTCGTGTTTAGTTGCAAGAACTGCCACGCGTCCCGAGTACGGGTGTAGTGAAGTTTCCCAGTTTGAGCGGATTGGTCGACAATATCTGAATAGCGTGGAATTACCTGGCCAAAATCAACCCGATGAAATCAGGCAATGTATGCAACTCATTACCACATACCAGTGGTCATGTTTATAAAGCGCTCGACCAGGGTGATATCGCACACCGCCGTGAATAGCTGCCGCATAATACATCCATGAATTTAGTA
>JAKBSX010000414.1 GCA_021844725.1 Actinomycetes bacterium
GCATAAGAGGCACAGATAAACATACCAAATCTCTCATTTCGCTCGCGCAATCAGGTGCTGAAATAGTGGGACATCGATATCTTCATGCAAAAGCAATAGTCGTTGATGCTGAAAATGGTTGCAAGAGCATTGTAATGACAGCAAACATAGACAAGAAGGGACTCGATGAAGGTTTTGAAACTGGGGTGATTCTCAATGGCTCCCGCGCTATGGAAGTCAAAATGATACTGCAAAAGTGGTGGGAGGAATTCAATTACGGCTTCAGCATTGCCGCCAAGGTTGGCGAGGTTATAGGGGACGTGATAATCCCCAACAACGGTTCACTCAAGAAGCTAACCGTTAAAGAAAAAGGTGAAAATAACATTGGCGAAATTGTGGCGAAGTCGATTGAAAGGATTGATGAAGCAGCGGATCGAGTCTTGGCTACTGACGGAAGGAGCGTGATTGGGAACACCATATATCACGAAGAAGTGCGTCGATGTACTGTTATTCCATCGGAACAATAGTCAAGCGCGCCCGTGCAACTCAGTCTTCAATGGATACTGGACATATGATATTGACCCCTCAGAATTGTATTGTAATTTGTGTTTCCTATAAGGGGTTATATGTAAAACTTGAATTTTGGACTTCGGCTTTTCACAGTCGGGTTGGATATCAGGATTTCTCCTACCGAGTCAGAGAACTGTATTGTGACTGGATTCGCTATCCCTATTTTGCATGAGTTGTAATTCAGCTTAGTCAGTCCAAATATGTCTTTGGAGATTTGCGCAATATCGGCATCGCCGTACATCAGGTTTATACGAAGCGGTATCGGGACCGCAAACCCGTCATAGGTTCTTAGTTTCCATTTGTATCCTGTAGTCCACAAATACGCTTCTCTCTCTGATATCTGCCAATATGTGCCCCTAACAATTGGAAAGCGACCTTTACGCATCAGTCTGATATTCTTGTCGGATCTCACTCTTATACCGATAAGCTTCACTCCGGGTGGGCAAGCTTCTTTGTAGCCTTCATATTCGTCAGCACTGATTTCTGATCTGGAATGTAGAAATATCTCCTTTAACTCTTTTCCTTCCAAATCGCTATATGTTTTCAAAACGCCCGACAATAGTTTCTCAGCTGCCTCTTTAGATAGGTGGAATTGCCTATTGGATGGCGAATACCAAGGGCCTTTGTCCCCTAGGAAAACCACGCCGTCGCCGGAGTCTAGGAACATTTGGGCCGCACAGCATGCCGTATTGGATTTTTCACCAATCTCAGTCTTCTTGAAAGATATTCCTATGTAGCAAACACCCTCCCTGGCGCTTGCTAGCCGCCACGGTTTACCACCTGCTTTATAATAAAGCGCAGTGGACAAGTTCCAGGCCCTGTCTGAAAGAGGGGTCAACCTCCGCCTTGTTATCTCGTCTTTATCAGACAGAGATAGGGTGGATTCTCTTATGATTTGAATTGGAATTTCATATTTCAGCGATCGTGCCTTTATCTGTCTTCTAAAGTCTACTGAAAATTGATAGATTTCGGGATCCCAATCATCCTCCAAGATGCTACGTTGTCCTCCCCTTCTGTTAGATAAATCCTTGTTCGATAAACGGTAGCCGATCCCATTTTCCACTTTAGATTTTGGTCTGCAGCAGCGCCATACTTCATCCGGTATAATGCAAATGACGAAACCAAACTCTTCGTCACGGAGTGTAAGTTTCGCCAGCTCGACGATGAAGTCAGAAACTACATTTGCAGTCCTCTGATTAGGATCGTTTAGATGTGCATGGTAAACCACCGTGCCTTCATCCAATGCTATTTCGTGAGCAGGTTTTGTGGGCCATCGGCATTGCATCGCCGCCTCGAATCCTGGGTACAATGGCCACAGACTTTCGTTAGAATCACTAATTGTCGCCTTTCCAAGCATAACCGTCTCTGACCATGCATGGAATCTTTTAAGTCCGTTTTCTGTCCCTATCAAGCCATATGTCATATTCGGAGGCTGCGATGTGCCACTGGCGTCATAAGGTCCAAATAACGACAATCCGTCTTGTGGCCGAACCAGTCTCTGCCCATATTTGAACTCAATTAATGGCTCCTCAAGAATCGTCAAGTCGTTGTTCATCGATTGAATCCTCCTCCTCGTCATCTTCTTCCTCAAACTCGGTGGTTTCTTCAAGGGGTTCATCTGGTGCCCTGACTGCAGCCACTTGTGCCTCATCTATTCCAATTTGGGCGCTCAATTCGATGAATTTCGAGGAGATTCGCAATTTTTCGCCATCTCCACAATCCATGGTCAAATGATCGGAATTACCAGAAAGAAATTCTATGGTCCCCATCTGTATGTTCAAAATTTTATCATTGAACCAGGTCTTGAGAACGTTCTTCGTTCTGACGTTTTGTAGCCTTCTACCAATCGGTTTGCCTTCGTCGTTAGTGATATAAGGTGAATGTTGAACCGCAATGAAGAAACTGCGATCTCCTTTAGTAACTAATGATAAACGAATTCCTATATGATAGTTGTATCTTGTGGCGCCAAGAACATCTGACTTGACTCTTCTCTCTCCAACGACCAAGAACCATGTTTTACGATGTTTGAAATCTGTAAAATGCAACTTATTGTCATGGAAAAGACTCTTCGGGAAGTACGAAATAGGATCGGGTTGATCGGATTGTTCGAGACCCTTCTTATTGCATTCCACCCTGAGAGAATTTACGATTAGATTCTTAACGATGTTCAGTGTTGGTACGTTCTCAACTTTTGTTGAAACGGGAATTTCAAATTCGCTTACGAGTTCCAAACCATAGCTATCAGCGATATTTTCAGTTGGTTTGGAGAAAGATATAACCTTTCGGTTGTTGATGGTGTAGAAAGCCCATCTCTTACATAGCGCTCTTCTTCCTGCATCAGTTGTGGCATACTGAAATCTATATTCCATAAGTCGCGATGGTATGTCTTCGACCTCTAGTAAGTTAGATACTATCGTCTCTTTCTTCTCGATCACTGTTGTGTTTTGAGAACAAATGGCCTCAACTATTTGTCGGCCACCATACAAAGGTTTTGGGGCACTTATACTATTTAGTTTCTTCAGAAGTTGATACAATCCCGATGACCAGTTCCTGTAAAATGATATGAACGTTAAGTCACTGGTCATCCAGTCGAGTTCGCTCTCCTTTAGGCCGTCGGCATTAAGCGGAATTAGAAAGTCGATTTTCCTCGCCTTTGAAATGCTGTGTGCTAGCGTTCTTTCCTTCACAGGATTTGGTTTTGAAATCGAGTGATATGAAAGAACTGCCAAGACTCGATAAGTCCTTTGTTTGATTGCAGCGTCGATGTTCCGTGGATAGGATTCCCCGCCTAGTAACTTAAATCTGTCACACCAGACGAGATATCCTTCGGCAGTTAGCTTTAATGCCAACCATTCTGCAAAGGCACCGTCTTCAGAAGCATAACTAATGAACAAGTGATCCTTTTCTATATGCTCAACTGGCTGTTCTTCCACCACGCACCGTTATGTCACCTCACATAAATCAATTTGTAGTTAAATTATCACGATTTTCGATAATACTCTCGTTGTTGGTCTGCCCCCTATAGTCTGTCCCCCTAAATACCAGACGTTATTGGCTCATAACGACACAGAAAAAATAGGTCAGAATGGGCGTGGTTTGGAGGGAGAGCTATGACAGCAAGAACAAGTAGGAGATGGCAGCCTCAGAGGAGCTACTTCTGTTTGTGAAAAATAACATCGACAGCTCAGACAACACTGAGGCGAAGGCGCTGCAGAACGAAGTCATACCTGTTTTTGTCTTCGATGAGCTCGGACCGCCACTCTCAGCAATAAAGAAGGGGGAGTTTCAGAAATCTGTTTTTGCATACTTAAGCAACAGCACGTTGCAAGTCTGGGTCAGCGGCGAATGGAAGACTGTGGAAAACGGAGCTGATATTTTGAGCCTGCGTGTGAAGCCGGACGACTATTCAGCACGAATATTGGTGGTGGAAACCACGCTCTATTGCTTTTCCACTTTTTCCGTTCGTCTGCGTAATTTCTCTACCTTTCCAGGTGGAATGCGGGCCTGTAAACTGGCCTTCTCTGCAAGTCTGAGGTAAGCTGCAACAGACCTCCCTTTCTGAGTAAGTGATATCACATACGTCCTTCTTCCAAGCATCTTCTCGTCAA
>JAKBSX010000415.1 GCA_021844725.1 Actinomycetes bacterium
ATCAGCTCTTTCCGACAATCAATTCGCAGATTGGACAGCACCAGTTGTCCAGCTGGGTTGCCCTTGGACTGGGATTCTTTGGATTCGTAATGATCATTTACGGCGCCGCAAGACATAACATATGAAAGCAACTGGCGTAGATGTGAAGGGCCAACTCTTCCGGTTGTGCTACCGGTTGTGCTACCGGCCATGTTTTCGGTTAAAATATCCCCAGTTTTCTCCCATTTGTCTATCGCCGCCGTAATATGAGCCAGCGCCAGTTCTTGTGTTGTGTAATCTGAACGATTCGCCCTTTGCGTGAGAAATGCTCCATCTGGGATCTGTCAATCCTTTAAAGCCCCGGAGATGCAGCCTGTAAGCCAAGTCATCATCTTCAACGCCGTTATGGAAGTTTTCATCAAACAACTCACTTTCAAGCAACTTTCGATCGAACAATCCAAAAGGCTGCACAGAAATTATCTCGTTTCTTCGCAGAACCGTGGGGGCAGAGATAAGCGCCTTCTTAGAACCGCCATAAATTCTTGCAGCTTTGGAAAGGCGTAGAGCAAAGAATGGCGCACGCTTCCTAATTCCATAATTTACCATCAGTCTCGGCAACGAATCTGTGACTACGAACGATGGTCTGACGCCGTCGACGTATGGCTGAGCGTAGCTGCCTTTCCCTTGGCGTAGTGCGCTCAGCATTTCGTCGAAACGCTTGATAGCATAGACGTCGTCGTTACTGAGTATAATGTATTTGATGTGAGGTCTTGTCAGTAACGCCTTGATGCCGGCGTTCATACTTCGTGCGAATCTGAACGTAGGTCCACTATCCTCCACAAACAATACATCCACCCCTATGGAGTCGAGTTCCGACGCAAGTCGCTTTACCCTAGTCTGATTGACATCCATTGTTGGTATTACTGCGGCAACGCTACTCGTTTTGACAGCTTCCTCGATAACTCTCATTTGACTACACGTCACAGAACAGGCGCTTCATATAATTGACGCAGAAATAGAAGATTTTTACTAGATGCAGGATATTCGAAAGACGGTCGGATGCCCTATACAGAATCCATCATTGGACATAATCAGTATGCGTAATGAGAAAACCCCAATTTGCACATTGTCGTTAATTGGTACGGTTTTTAACAATGGAAATGTCGTGGAAGATAGCCTGCGTTCCCTGATAACGGGATTGAGGAATGTCTTGGATCATTATGAAATTGTCATTGTCGACAACTTTTCAACTGACTCCACTTATGAAAAGGTAGTACAATTGTCGAAGATACACCCGGAAATCAAGGTATACAGGGAACATTGTTCGAGAGGGGCGGGAAGACAGACAGCTCTCCAGAAGTCGTCTGGCAAATACGTTATGCCTGTTGATTTTGACTCTATCTATTCGCAGGAATTCTTCAGGTTGGTAGATTACCTGCTACGCAGGAATATGAAAGAAAATGAGGTAGTAGATGGGTTTACATCCAGAGATAATTTGATCAAGATTGGTGGCTGGCGCAATCTAAATTCATCGGAAGATACGGAGATATGCTCGCGAGCAATATTCCTTGGGTACAAGTGGTTCAGGACACCTTTGCTTCTGGTAGAAAATCAGCCTGGCAAAATGCGGGAAAAACGATATTCCAAGAATTTCACTTCCTACATTAGAAGGTTAGTTCAAAACAGGACGGACAAAATATGTTCCCTCGGGATAACAGAGTTCGCTCAAGTTCATGCAAAGTCCTTTCTGGAAAGAGTCTTTGAATATCTGGTGTTAGTCAAATCCAGCGTGCGGCAAGAAAAAGCTCACTCCTATATCGAGAGTCCCTATAACAACTGGGACTATGTTGGACTTAATTCTGCATTTCTTGATCCTCGTGAGACTGGAATTGACAAAGAATTATGGGGATACCTCGTATATAAACATCTTTTTAGACCGGAGGTACTGCAGGCGCAGATTGATGCCTTGAAGAAATTGGGGTTGGATCGAATTTATGAATTTAACAGTGGACTCCTTGTTATAACAACGGATAACGTGTCGAAAAATAGAATAAGACAGGCAGAACAATTACTGAAGTAGTGTTGTGCAAAGTGTGATGAGTGCCAGATCGCATTGCATAATCTGTTCAGTTATATTGCTCTCCGTAGAGTAAAGTCACACTCATAGAAGACAGTGGAAGCCCTTTGAGAAACAGTTGAGCTGGCAAAGTTTTCCCGTTTTTAATGTGAACGTGCATTACAATGCAAATTTACAGCGAAACAGGCGGAATGATACGTTTCGATTGATGTCACCCGGCGGGCTGTGAGTCGAGGCCGGAGTACCGCTTCAGCAGGTTTGCTGTCGTCCTGGCCTCACCCGCGATAAATGTTCGGCAGCAGCGATGCCTCGTGATTATCGTTACGGGATAGAAACAAGTAACATGATTGACGTCCATGAAATCACACTAATGACGACACGACATACCAGTTCAATGCATCTCATCCGTCTTTACATGTCAGTGATACTCAGAAAAAATGAATTTTGCGAAGATAACTCAATCGGCATCGGGTCGGCACGACGCGATTGCAAACTCATTCAGCAAGAAATTCAGGAAGTTGTTGCAACGGTTCAGCAGGAGCATTATTGCGTCAGTTAACTCACCGCAGGCAACGGGCGAATGCACTGGTTGAACTGCACATCCAGGTCTGATGCCATCTTTCAAATGCGATCAGCTGCAAACGGGCGGGTAAGTTCTTATCATCAACGGCACTTCCACAACGAGACAAAGGGAGAAAAACATTTTGACTTATATGTGATGAACTTGAGGACCAATAGATGCATTTTTGATAAGAGTTGAATAGATGAACCTCAAGTGGAAGATTCAGCAATGTTTCTATTTCAGAGACAGACAGATGCTAAGGCAATTCTTGGCATCCCAGTTTCACCACGAGAAACGCGAAGAACTGAACAGAATATTCATGAACAGATTTAGCGAGAGCGGCAGAGAGGGAGCGTTGAAACTCGGCATTCACATTCCTGATGAATTTGACACGAGTCTGCTTTCGGAAGTGTTCTTCCAGAGGATATATGATGTTCCGGGTTTTATTCCAACTTCGGATGACGTAGTTGTCGATGTGGGCGCAAATGTTGGTGACTGGACAGTTTATTGCTCCAAAGTGATGGGTGCAAGCAAGGTGATTGCTTTTGAGCCGCTTGGCCGGAATATCGAACTGATGACAAAACTACTGAACGAAAATAACGTTCTCAACGTGGAGATATACAAGTTTGCTCTATCCGATCGCAGTTTCACCAGTACGCTGAAGCACAATGGACTAATGCTATCCCTCAGAGAGAACGGGGTCATCGGAGAAGAGATATGCTTCAGAACACTCGACTCGTTCGATCTGCGGCCGAGCATCCTGAAGATTGATGTCGAAGGATTCGAATTTCAGGCGCTCAGCGGAGCTGTGAACACGATACAAAGATGCAAACCTCGAATCATAGTTGAGGTTCATTCCAGGAAACTTAAGAAAGCGTCACTGGGGTTCCTTTACAGATTGGGATATAGGGTCGTTGCGAAAAGTCCCAATGCATCCAACAGATACGGAGGATTCGTTTCAACCTTTTTCCTTCAAGCATTTGATGCCTGATTTTCAGGCACTTCTGAAAGTTATTGGCGATTGAACAAGATGGAGTCATGAGGCATAGAAGTTCTCAGAATAGGACTATTGTTTCACTTTTCTAACACTTTGGACCATCATTGCTTATCCGATAGGTCGGAAGAGAGAATCTAAATGAAGAACAAGGGGAATCGGCCTGAATATTGGCGTATGACAGCAACTCAGCGCATATGGCATCCGAGAATATCAGGCGAACATAGAATCACTCCACAATGCGCTGAAGAGAGCGTATGCCAAACCGATGGAATCTGGCAGTCTGGAGGAAACCGCCATACAGATCTGTTGACAATACAATACAATAACAACTTGAGAATGCACTCACCTCTATTTGCACGACGCAAAATGGTTCAAAAAAGTGAAAATTAGCATGGTTGTCTGATGGGCAACCATCAATTTCTTATCCGTCGAAGCCATTCAAAACTTCAGTGCCGAATCCGGTGTCTATTGAACTCTTGGATATGAATAAAATCTTCAATCTATCCCTTTCTTTGGAATGGGCACTGATGTTTTGAATGG
>JAKBSX010000416.1 GCA_021844725.1 Actinomycetes bacterium
GTATTCTTCGTTTGCAGTTCTCAATTACTTCTTTGGGCGTTTTCTGAGTTTTTTTCTCAAAGACCTCAAGAATCACAATCGCATCCGAGTCAATCCGATACACGATACGCCATGTCCTATTCTCGTCATCGATCCGAAGTTCGTGGCACCTTGCACCGACCACTGGCATCGGACGCGAGTGTGGCAAAGACAGATTCTCGCCCGTCTGCAACCTGCGCAACAGGTAACCTGCTTCGATCCTCGCCTGGCTTGAGAATGGAGGCGTCCTTATCTCTCCATGAAGCCAAACAAGGGGTTTGTTCACCGTTTTCAATAGGTACAATCTATGTCACATATGACATAAAGGCAAATGCTCCATACGTTCGTTTCGCCGCGCCAACGGCAGATAACAGCGGCGATCACGACGCTCGAGTTTTATATACAATCGAACTCGCTCAATGCCGCGCTCACTATGGTACCCCTTTAACGGATGCGCGGCACTGCGTGATCGCCGCGGACGTTATGCGACATTTGCGTAATAGATTTGTCTAGAAGCAAAAGGGACCTACATGTTCTCTAAAACCACGAACATTCTTGCGAGACATCAGGTTGGTGACGCTGTAATCGTCACGCTCCCCGAAGACTACTCAGTGGGTGTCACGGCACTGATACTCGACCTTGTGAGACGTAAGCAGGTTACAGGATCTCAGTACATAGTAATCGACTACACACATGTGAGAGCTTTTGAAGGCGGGCTGGATTCTTATATCCTTCGAGATGAATTCCGAGAAGCCGGAGGGCGTGACGTCCTAATTGTTGGAGTACCCGATCATCTGAAAGAGATTTTTGCTTTGATGCTCAAGGATTACGAGGGCGAAAGAGTGAGGGAGTTTACGAGAGTCGATCATGCACTGCAGTTCATCAAGCAAAGTGGAGACGCAAACGTCGCATAACATCTGCGATCACGACGCTCATTATTTATGTTTTGAAAAGGAGTTCGCTCAATGGCGTGCTCATTATATTACCCCAACAGAGGATGCTTGCCACTGCGTGATGCCGGGGTACGTTAGTTGCAATTGCCTGTTCATCTGTGTGAAGGGAGGATGAGTATGAAAAGAGGATCACTATTGATGATGATGCTTGGTGTTGCACTGTATCCCGGCTCACTCAAGGCTCAATGGGTTGAGACCGATGGGCCATACAGTTCATACGGAGGCACTGCAAGCTCTCTCTTGAGTATAGGACCGGACGTTTTCGCAGGAACCTTTCAGGACGGGGTCTTCCTTTCGACGGACAAAGGCGTGACTTGGACTCCCGTCAGCACAGGCATGATCAACGGCAGCGTTAATTGCATGGCACTCAGCGGGACCGATATTTTTGCCGGAACTGACAATGGCATATACATGTCCTCCAACCGTGGTACAAGTTGGTCTGGGGTCGGAGCCGGTGGTGTAGTGTTCTATGTGGAGTCCATTGCAGCGACGGATACCACTGTCTTTGCCGGCTCCTCCACAGGCATTTCAATTCTAACTCGTCACCCGGACGACAGCTGGTCGGCAGTCTACAAAAATCTCGCTTACATTACTGCTCTCGAAATTGTAGGGAACAGTATCTATGCTGGCACCTTTGGCGATGGGCTCCTAGTGAGTACAGACAATGGCAACACTTGGGCGTCAAAGGACAGTGGGCTCACGCGTTCGTACGTATATTCTCTTGGTCGAAGCGGTTCGTGCCTCTTTGCGGGAACCGACAGCGGAGCCTTTGTCTCCAGAGACGGCGGTACCAGCTGGACCCCTGTCGCATCTGGGTTGCCAAAGGTAAGTATCAGCTGCTTCGATACAAATGCCACTAGTCTTTTTGCTGCAACAAGTAGGGGCGTCTATCAGTCCACAGACGGGGGATTCCAATGGTCTGCCGCTAACCAGGGATTGGCTAACACACAGGTGAGTTCCCTTGCAGTCGACGGCGATCATCTCATTGCCGGAGTTCTCGGTCACATATTCGTGTCCACAGACAATGGTTCAAGCTGGACAGCGAGCGAGACGCCTTTCGAAAGAAGCAGCATAGCCCCATTGACTTCAGACGGTGGTCTCCTTTATGGTGCAGATGGATTTACTTTCTATACATCATCAGATAGTGGATCGAGCTGGGTACGTACGGTTGACGGTACCACGATTCCTTATCAGTTTCATGTCCTTACGGCACGGGGGAGATATGTATTAGCAGGGCTCGAAAACAACGTGTCACTCCGTTCAACCGATTACGGGACGACTTGGACTGACATGAAATCGGCCGGTGGGTCACTTTCAGCAGGGAGCTTTGCCTGGCTGGGATCCGATGTGTTTTGCGGAGGCAACGGCGGCGTTTTTGTTTCCACAGATAGTGGCGCTAGCTGGTCTTCAGTGGGGCTGTCATCCCAAGGTGTCGGCGCAGTTACTTCTCAAGGTGAGGACCTTTTCGCAGCGACAGCGTATAACATATTCCGATCGACGAATAGTGGCGCAAACTGGTCTCAATTGAAGATCGACTACCCTTCGTACGACGCCCAATATTTTGGTATTGCCGCTCTGGCAGCCACTAGCAGAAGCGTATTTGCCGGTACATCGCTTGGTGTGTTTCAACTTGAGGAGAGTTCAGACACGTTCGAGAACATTTTGCCAAGTAATACCGGTTGGACTGCTCAGACAATCGCCGTGAGCGACTCAGATTTGTTTGTGATAGCAGACGGGCAGATAATCCACTTGTCAGATAGCGGCACCGATTGGGGGTCGGTTGATGATGGTTTGATGTTTCAACCGAGATCATTGACAATCAGCGGCCAATATCTGTATGCAGGAACATATAAAGGAGGTGTATGGAAACGCCCCCTTTCTCAGGTTATTGCAGGCGTAGCACCTACCGGCGGCAGCCTCCCTGAAAAGTTTGAACTATACCAGAATTATCCGAATCCTTTCAACCCCTCAACAAAGATAAGCTATCAATTGCCAACGGCAAGCGAAGTCACTCTGACAATCTATGATGTGCTTGGAAGGCAAGTGAAGACTCTGGTCAGAGAACGCCAGACTGCTGGTAATTACAGCGTAATGTTCAACGCAACGGACTTGCCAAGTGGCGTATACTTCTATCGACTCGAAGCTGGAACGTACCATGACACCAAGAAACTTCTTTTGCTAAAATGAGCGTGCAACTGCAACTAACAAACGGGAAGAAGATGCTCAATTATTACATATCATGGTATTCGCTTCATTGCTCTCGCCCGTTGTCTCGACGCTACGCGACATTAATATCGGGCGAAAGAAACGACTTCTTCCCGATGGACGTTAGCCGACACGCAACCTAGTTACAACCGGCTACGTCAAGCGCAAAAAAGGAGACACCTATGAGACAGGTAATCACAATCATGGTCGCGATATCCGCAATTAGCATCTTCATTGTTGGATGCAGCAAAAGCGGTAATCCAGTCGGCCCATCTGACACTCAGAGTTCGGGTTCACTTCAGTACACTTTTAGCACACCAAACACCACGTACAAGTCCGGAGATACCCTCACTGCCGCTATCACTGTGCATAACTCTGGTTCTGTCGCTGACACTATCGGGGTGGAAGCTAGTCTTTTCCAATGGGCACTTGTGAACTCAAGCGGTGACAGCGTGATGAAAGGAGGAAACGGGTACATACTCGCGGAGAGTCTCTCAGTCGCACCTGGCCAAACTGAACGGATTGATTTTTATTCTATCAAGCAGGTGTTGAGAGAGGTATCGGGTCAAGGACTTCCATCGGGCTCGTACTCTTTGGAAGCGTCGGTGGGAGCCATGTCATTTATTCTCAAACTTTCTGTTCAATAGATAGTGCAAGAGCTGTACATGCAACCTCAAGCGACTCTAGACTGTAGCGCGTCGGCTAACATTCGGGAAGAAGACGCTCGTCATTTGTCGATATCGATCTCGCTTCACGGCACGAACATAATAAAAGAAGGATCGCGTCGCGACTTCTTCTCGGTGGACGTTAGGCGCAACGCACCACGTGTTATTGAGTGCGAGTTTTTTATCAATCATTGAAAGGGCAATTATATGAAGTATAGTGTAGAGAATGTGAAAGAGGCAATCCTTCGCATCATCGTGGTCAGTGTAATAGCTATTGGATCCGGGTATCTGTTTTTCGGCTCAGCCG
>JAKBSX010000417.1 GCA_021844725.1 Actinomycetes bacterium
GGGAATTATGGCATTTCAACAGGTTGCCTCCGAATCCCAGGTGGAACTTCTGAATGAGACCGAAAAACTTTTTCTGATAACCGCAAACGAATCTCTCGATGACCTAACTGATGCGCTTGATCACCCAGAAGCAGCAATTGTCATATACAAAGGCGGGAGACACATTGACGAGATCAAAGAACAGCTGGCGAAAGCCGATCGGCTTAGTGGCGCAGTGGTTGGAGAACTACTGGGACTTGATGGTGAAAGAGTTACAGAACTTGATCAGATTCGAGAATCATCGATCGCTTATCTGGCCACAGTGATCGTCCCCCCTGTCAGAAACATACCTTTTACAGGAAATTCAAAGATAAAAAAGGAACCACTTCAATGATAAGCTTCGTAGGCGCCGGTCCGGGTGATCCGGAACTGATCACGGTAAAGGGCAGCAACAGGCTTGCTGCCGCTGAGATAATTATTTGGGCTTCATCCTTGGTGCCAAGTGAATTACTCAGATATAAAAATGACTCGGCAACTGTATACGACTCAGCCGGAATGACGCTTGAAGACGTCCTTGAAGTCTATTCCGAGTCTGGAAACAGCTCCAGGATCGTTCGGCTCCACTCGGGTGACCCATCAGTGTACGGTGCTATCCAGGAGCAAATTGACTTCTGCATTCAATCTCAGCTTGAATTTGAGATCGTTCCCGGAGTAACGTCGCTGGCTGCCGCCGCTGCAATCCTTCAGCGCGAATTCACCATCCCGGCTCTATCTCAAAGCGTAATATTTACCAGACTGGCGGGTAAAACCAAGGCATCAATGCCGGAAAGAGAATCGGTTAGCGCATTCGCCAAAATTGGTGGAACACTGGGTATATTTCTATCCGGCGCTCATCCTCAGCAACTTCAAAATGAACTTCTTTGTGATGGCTCCGCTTTCAGTGAAAATACGCCTGCGGCTATCGTTATTCGGGCAACCTGGGAAGATGAAAAGGTTGTGATGACGACCATTGGGTCACTCGCCAGCGAAATGGCTTCAAGTGGTGCCAATAGAACCGTGCTGGTGGTGGTGGGAGAGGTTCTGAGCGGACCAACTCAAAGATCGCACCTTTATTCGCCACAGTATGCTCATAGATTCCGCAAAAGGTCGCTCTCCGGCACAACATCGGGCAGGCCGACGAAAGTCCGACCTAATAGCGCCTAGATCGGTCGGGTCAACTGGCAATCAAAACAGTGCTGGTGCCATTCTCAAGTATCGACTTACAATCTGTCATTGTAGACTCGCAATTATCTTTTGATCGAGGATTTTTTGCCCATGACCCCCACAGAGCCAAAACAACTACGTACAGGGTGGACAACGGGAACTTGCGCCAGCGCTGCAGCTAAGGCTGCCACCTTATTAACGCTTACGGGTGAGCTGCCCAGGCAGGTTGAAATCGCAATACCTTCCGGAAAACGAATCTCCTTTCCGGTCGAAGACAGTGGAACAGGCGGGGCCGTAGTGGTAAAAGATGCCGGAGATGACCCGGATTGCACGGACGGGGCAAGGATCACAGTGCACGCCAAACTGCTCGATAACCAGAGTGAACTTATTTTTATCGCTGGTGACGGTATCGGCACGATAACCAAACCTGGGCTTGGACTCGAAGTTGGAGCACCTGCGATTAACCCGGTACCTTCAAGAATGATTAAAGCTGCGGTTAGGGAAGTAACTGAAAAGGGACTCGAACTCACATTCAGCGTTCCCGGGGGGAAAGATATGGCGCTACGGACCACCAATGAACGGCTGGGGATAGTTGGTGGAATCTCCATACTGGGGACAACCGGAATTGTACGCCCATTTTCCACTTCAGCCTATCGAGCCTCAGTGGTACAGCAGATTGACGTGGCAGCCGCTCAGGGGGAAAAAGAAATCGTGCTTGCCACAGGATCGCGCTCTGAAACCTGCGCTATGGAACTATTTACCCATCTCGACAAAGTCTGCTTTGTTGAAGTTGGTGACTTCACTGGAATTGCGCTAAAAAGAGCGCAAAATCGGGCAATAACCAAAGTCAGCTGGGTGGGGATGGCAGGTAAAATCTCAAAATTAGCCAACGAAGTTATGATGACGCATTTTCACCGGTCGGACATAAATAACCAGATCCTGCTTGAGGCAGCCCTAAAAGGCGGTGCAAGTCAAAAGGTGATTGAAGCTGCTACAGCCACCAACACTGCCAGGCATTTCTATGAGGTGTGCATAGAGGAGAAGCAGACAGAGCCTTTAATGATCCTCTGCCAACTGGCCAAGCGGGCATGCGCCAATTACGTTTCGGGCGCAATCGACATTTCTGTGATAATGGTGGATTTCGAAGGGTCATCGGTCATAGCACATGCCTGACACAATAAGCGTAATCGGCATCGAAGGTAATGGAACGATAGGTATGACAGATGATGCGTTCATTGAATTGGCGCAATCGAGTTCCGTACTGCTCGGCAGCACAAGGCAAATTCAGTTGCTGTCAGAGCTCTTGAGCAAAACCGGGGTACCTATTCAAACCTGGGAAGCGGCTGACAGAGCCATGTTAGCTGAAATTGAATCCCACCAGGGGAACGTTCTGGTGCTTGCTTCAGGTGACCCCGGATATTTTGGAATCGTAAGATCTATCGCGCAAGCCTGGCCTGATATACCTCTAGCTGTCCATCCATCTTCATCGTCGATATCTTTAGCTTTCGCCCGCTTAGGACTCAACTGGGAAGATGCAGTGGTGATCAGTGCACATGGAAGAGGCTACGGAGACTTCTTGATGCAGCTTCTCGATGCTGTGGACTCAAGTGATTCCTATCTGAAACTCGCTGTCCTTTGCTCTCCAGATAATCCCCCGGATTTCATCGCACAGATACTCCTTGATGCCAGGGCAACATTTGAGCACTGTTTTGTATTGCAAAGAATCGGCTACCAAGACGAGTTAATCGAGGAACTGTCACTTCAGGCCATATGTCAAAAGACATTCGACAGCCTTTCGATCCTGATTGCGTTGCGGAAAAGACGTCCAGAAGCCACAGTAGGAAATAATGTCCTGGCACGCAGTAGCGGTCAGCCCTACCATAGGCGGGGAATGATCACCAAGGAGGAAGTCCGAGAGGTTATAGTCTCAAAACTTCAACCCCACTTGGACGCCGGCAGAAAATGTCTATGGGATATTGGGGCTGGCAGTGGAAGCGTAGCACTGGCGGTTAGAAATCGCCTGCCTGAGACTCAGCTTGTACTCATCGACAAGGATCCAATTTCGATCAGATTGCTACAATTGAACTGCGGCAACCTCGAAAATGCGACAATCCTCAATAGCGACGCAACCAAACAACTTCCTTTACTGCCAGATCCGGATGCAATCTTTATTGGAGGTGGAGGAATCGGGGTAGTGCGAAGACTCCGGGAAACTCTGACCCTACCAACATTTGTGCTGGCAAGTTACGCCTCTATTAATAGAGCGGTGGAATCTGCGGACATTCTCGGTAATCTGATGCAGGTGATACTTCCAACAGGCAAGAAACTCCCGGACGGCTCATGGCGTCTTTCAGGAGAAAACCCTGTTTTTTTGACTTGGGGATTTCTGCCGTGAATTTCGATACATCCAATATTTACTCACTAGCCCTAAACGAGCGTGGCGCAAAAACAGCCATAGGACTTGGACTTAAAGTTGAGGTAGGCCTGCCCTCTCAATTTTTGGACCAATACTGGAATCAAACCAATTCGCTGGTTCTGGTAATGGCGTTGCCCATTGTTGTAAGACTGCTTGTAAACAGAAACCTCAATAAAGATACTGACCCGGTGGTAATAGCAATTGACGAAAGTGGCGAGTTCGTAATTCCTGTCCTGGGTGGACACAGAGGCGCCAACCGGTTGGCCTCAGAGCTCAGCTCCAGAAAAGGTTCTACCGCGGTGATTACCACCGCATCTGAAAAAAAAGGTATATCTGCGGCCGATGGTCTGACCGGATTCAGCGCTCAGGGAGAAGTGGCTGCTCTGATTGAGTTGATGCTGGAAGGGCTTGATCCTGTTATCGAAAATGAAATCAATTGGCCCGGTCCGATAAACCTGAAAAATGGCCCTGGACCGGCCCGAATCATCATTTCAGACAAAAAGATGAAACCCTCTGGAAATAAGGCTTCCCTAGAGGTCCGCGGGTTT
>JAKBSX010000418.1 GCA_021844725.1 Actinomycetes bacterium
AACTGGCTAGGTTGTATTCACCAGTGGAGGTGTCTGAGCACCTGGTGGGCTCCCCCGCCTTCAAAGCGGGCGGGACGGGCGAACCCCGTCCGGCGGGTTCGATTCCCGTTCACCTCCGCCAAAATTTCTCCTCCTGCTATTGCAATTTGGTTAGTTTCACACTAAAACCTTATAGATAAAGTGCTTAGAGCTGGGTGGACTATCGAAGTAAAAGTCAAATGGTTAATAATAAGTAAATGGGCTTTAGCATGCCTGGCAAGTATTTAAGAGAACCCGGAGTTAGATTGGATTTCTATATAGTTTCTTTTCAACTCAAGCAAAGGAACATTCACACTCCCTAACTGTAGGAATGGAGGGCCAATGTCCGAAAAGTCAGAGGTAGAAAGAGCAATAAATAGTCTCGGGGAGCTTCGCCTAATCGGTTTTCAAGTTAAGGACAATGACATAATCGCGGAAGTGGAAACGTACAAGAAACCAGTATTCTGCCCGTCCTGCACTACCGCAGCCGAGCCAAAGGACAGACGAACTTCCACTATCCGGGACCTCCCGCTTGGAGACAAGTCTCTTATTCTTCTATGGAAAAAACGAGTATGGTCTTGCCCAAACCCAGACTGCCCAGAAATAACTTGGACAGAAAGTGCAGACTTCGTCACTTCCCGTCACTCACTAACAAATAGAGCCAAGATTAATCTGATGAAGGACGCAGACCAAAAGGGTGTCTCGATATCCAAGCTCGCTCAGAAGTGGAAGGTTTCCTGGTCTACGGCGATGACTGCCATAAGGGAGGCAAGAGAGCTGACGCGAACATCTCAGGAAAATGTAAAAGAGATGCGCTAATCTCTGAAACTATATTACAAAGACCTTCTCCCTATACGGTGAGAAGGTCCCGTGCGCCGGTGTCAGAAGAAGGATGACGAAGTTTTGACATTGCCCGAGCTTCAATCTGACGAATCCTCTCGCGGGTCAGATTGAAATGCTCTCCCACCTCTTCAAGTGTTCTGGGTTCACCACGGTCAAGACCAAAGCGAAGCCTAAGAATCTCCCGCTCTCTTTCGTCAAGCGGAGCAAGCAGTCTTGCAATTTCGACAGGCAGTAAGGAAGTTGCAGCTACTTCAAACGGGGATTCAGCCGATCTGTCCTCTACCACATCTCCAAGCTCGGCGTCTCCGTCTTCTCGGAGTGGCTCAGAAAGCGACAGCGGTTCTGACCTGAATCGAAGAGCTTCTATCAACTTATCTTCAGGCATTTCAACTTCATCGCCGAGTTCATCTAGCGTTGCCGGCCTACCAAGCTTCAGTTCTAGACGGGCCTGTGCTTTTTGGACTCTAGCCAAAGTGTCGCCGGCATGCACAGGAAGCCTGATGGTTCTTCCGGTGTTGGCAATACCTCTTGTAATAGCCTGGCGTATCCACCAAGTGGCATAGGTTGAAAATTTGAACCCTTTACGCCAGTCGAACTTTTCCACCGCGTGCATCAGGCCCAGATTTCCCTCCTGAATCAGATCAAGCAGCGGTAATCCTGAAGCCTGGTACTTTTTGGCAATTGACACAACCAATCTCAGGTTGGATTGAACAAAAGCCATTTGTGCGGCTTCGCCAGCACGAATGGCTCTTTTTAATTCTCTTCTTCTGGCTGGGAGAATCTCTTTATTCTTTGAGTTCATCTCCCTGAAAGCTCTGTAACCGAGCTCAATATCCTGAGCTAAACGAACCTCATCGTCTTTATTAAGTAATGGATACTGTCCAATGTCAGTCAGATAAAGTCGGACTAAATCCTCTTCATCACGTTCCATACGCTCTTTGGCCATGTTATGCCTCTCATAATTGGAAGGTGAAGACTTTCACTTGCCCCACTTTTATTGCACTCGGCGCTATAACCGGATAATAAAAGTGTGAACCAGTTCACTTCTATGCACCTACAGTAGTTGGCAAAATCAATTTCCAAGCTACCTTTTTAACGCTATCTACTATCAATCCAATTTCGGCTATCTCTGTTTTAAATTTATTGCTAAAAGAATATCTGAGTATTTTTGGCCAAAATTCCCGCCATGTTCATTAGCAACTGCTTTAGTAGCCAGCAAATCCTCAACTTCACTTATATCCATCATCAATCTCTCAAGCATTCTCGAAAATGCCTTATCGGACAGATTGCTGCACCTGCCCAGGTAATAGCTGCAGCAATCTCTAACCAGGGGTATCAACTGCTCCGATACCAGAGTTACAGTATCTGACGGCCCAAACGTGCTAATAACCTTTTCGGCGGAGAATTCGTGCAAACGGCCGGAGAATGTTGTTACTTCAACCTCTTCCAAAGGCGGTATTGAAGGTACATAACCTACAAGATCCTGGCCTAGCTCTCCCAGGATTCTGGAGGAGCGGGCCAAAGCTATCACAGCTGCATCATCTAGAGCCTCGAGCGAAACCTTTCCCAACAGTTCAAAGCCGACCAGACACAGGCCGCTCAGTGCACCTGCGATATAGCCGGTCTCAATGATTCCGAGCCCTACCTCAAGTTCCGGCACTGGACACAGAATTTCGATTAGTTCTCTATCGAATTGAGCCATTAGATTTCCGTTCTCCATGGTTTAAATCCATTGGTTATTGGTACCCTCCTGTCTTTCCCGAACGCTCTCTGAGTCACTCGCACTCCGGGCGGGTTCTGCCTCCGCTTGTACTCGTTGATGTCAATAAGTCTGGCAACCCTGAGCACCGTTTCAACCTCAAAGCCGGCTTCTATCAGTTCCGCAGTGCTGTATTCCAGTTCAACCAGTGATTCCACAATAGGATCGAGTACCTCATAGGGAGGCAAACTCTGGTCATCTCTCTGATCAGGGCGCAGCTCGGCAGAAGGGGGCTTTTTTAGCACTGTCTCTGGTATAACAGGTTGGGAGGTTACCCGGTTTCTTAGTTCAGCTAAACGATAGACCATGGTCTTGCTCAGGTCCTTGATTACCCCATAACCGCCTGCTGTATCTCCATACAGGGTCGAATATCCGGTTGCAAGCTCAGATTTATTGCCTGTAGTCAAAACTAGCCAGTTGCGCTGATTTGACAGCGCCATCAGCAGAACTCCGCGTAACCGCGACTGCAAGTTCTCCTCAGTCAGACCTTGAAACCGCTCACCCAGGTATTCAGATGACATCTCCAGATAAGCCTGATGCGCCATTTCGATAGGAACCTCTATCAGATCGACACCTAGCCTTTTGGCAAGATCCTGGGCGTCAGTCAGCGAACCAACAGAGGAGTAGCGAGAAGGCATTGCCACGCAGTGCACATGTTCAGGCCCTAAAGCATCTGTCGCAATAGTCGCCACTAAAGAAGAGTCAATGCCACCAGAAAGACCGAGCACCACCTCTTGGAACCCATTTTTGACTACGTAGTCTCTTGTACCCACGATTAGCGCCTGATATGTCTCTAGAGCCATAGTGTCATCGATAGACTCGCTAAGGGGAACAAAGGGGACCTTGGACCAGCTCTGAGGCTTGAACTCTGCGGCCAAGAAAGTCGGATCCGCTACTTTGGAAGAACTTCCCACCAGACAAAAATCATCCAGCCTCTCGATTCCTTGGGGTGAAAGTTCTGAGTTAGATTCAGAAAGTACAATTGGACCGGGTGCAATTTCAGCACGAGCAGAATTCCCAGAAAATGTCTCGGACTGAAAGTCAAAGTAGACAACTTCTTCAATAAATGACTCAGCCAACAAAGTCAACGCTCCAGCCCGGTCGTAAACCATGGAAGCCCCATCAAAAACAAGTTCATCTTGGCCACCAACTTGATTGACATACACAATCGAGACTTGACTCTCCCGGCATCGATCTTTCAGCATCTCAGCACGGGTCTGCCTTTTACCAATCGAATACGGAGAAGCGTTGATATTTATAATTATCTCAGCCCCAAGCTTTGCAACCTTGCTAATTGGTCCGTCCCTAAACCATGCATCTTCGCAAATAGTGACTCCGAACAAAACACCGTCCTTATAAAACACCCGTGCAGGTCCATCGCCAGAAGCAAAGTAGCGCTTCTCGTCAAACACAAGATAATTTGGAAGTATCTCTTTGCGCACAAACGAGACCAATTTCCCATTATCTAATACAGCAGCAGCATTATAGAGCTGTGCTCAGCCCTAAC
>JAKBSX010000419.1 GCA_021844725.1 Actinomycetes bacterium
ATTCTGAAACGCATTAATGTTGATATATGGAACTGGAGCGCTTTTCGGATTCCCATTCCCATACGATCCGTTGATGCGCACCGGACCTGAAAAGTTTGTTGTAGGTTTGGCCCAATTAAGTGTGACATGAAGTGGCCCTTGGATTAGAAAAGTATTCTAGAGCAGAAAAGCACGGTGTCGACTTCAGAAGTGAGGCGAGGCATAAGTTTCTAACGCATTCGGTGGTGACACGTGACAGCGTGTGGGAGGCAGGGAGCGGTGTTGGTTTGGAATCTTTGGTGTGGAGTATGAGGGAAGCGGAGGTATGTATCAGGAATGACGGGAGATATGATGATGGCAAAACACATAGCGCCGAAGATTATGCTGATTGCAGGATTAATGCTAGGTGTACCGCTAGTTCTCAATGCGCAAGGGAGGCCGACACCAGTTCAGAAGAGGGCAGTCAGTGGTCGCTGCGATACGAGGAACTACATTATGGAGCCAGGGCAGGTGGATCAAGCTGTAGTTCTGAAAGATCCAGCGCACCAACAAACCGTGCTTTTCGATGTTAAGGAGGGCGGCGCGATTGTCTCGCTCAAGTACAACGGCATTCAGCACATCTGGGGTTATAACGGGGGAGGGCTGCTCCAGATGGCATTTCACAACCGAAGAGTTGTTGGTAAACAGGTCGGGGACTATAACCCTACCCAGGCTGGGGATGGATCATCAATGTCGCCCGTGACCGGGGTCGCATGCGATGGAACTTCCTCGGTCGACATCGTTACAATGATGCTAGATTTCAATCATAATAATGGATTTTATAAGCATCCGCTTATTGCGGTATGGGGCGGAAAAGTGAATAACAGCATTCCCTTAAGTTACTTTAGCCCATATACCTTGGAGACTCGCGCACATTGGGTGCGAAATCTGGGCACAAGCGAGCCTAAATACTATCTAGAGCTCGACGAACGGGTCACCCATTTAACGCCGGCTAAAATGGGCCTATTCAGTTACGATTTTGCTGATTACGAGCCATGGGAGTTCGGCGTCCGCGCCATTAGCCCTACAAATTGTCCGTGTTCGAGTAAAGCGACAAGTTATATGGCTGGTGGATGGTATAGGGGTAAGAGACGTAAGGTTGGCCTTGCGATCGCAATGCCGAGCAGTAATTTTCCGGATGGAAAGGTGAATGGTGGGTTCAATACTGATTACATGTGGCGCAATCACAATTTTCACCTGGAGTCGCAGGGGAGCTTGGACGGGATCACTTCAAAGGCATTTCGCTGGTATGTGCTTGTAGGGCCATGGCAGGATGCGCTGAAATTCGCGAAGCAACTCGGGACAGGAGCTGGAAAGCAATGAAGGCTGATCACGAGGCTCTGTGGAGGGTCCTCAAGGTTGTTTGTTTGTGTTTGGCGATCTACTCCGTGGGGTTATTAGATGGACCTGTTGCCTACGGGCAGAACCTTTCCATCCCGGCCTGCAAAGTGGAAAACTTGCAGCTTAACCCACGGCATGGAGTCCAGGTGGTCGTCCTGCGCGATCCCTCGGGGGGACAAGAAGCGAAGTTCGATATGACCCATGGAGGGAGCCTAGTCTCGCTCCGATATGAGGGCAGGGAGCTTCTTTACCGGCGCGGCGCCGGAACAGACGTTGAGATGTACAAGGTCCGCCACGGGAAGGAGCGTGCGCTCAAAGGACTAAGTCCGTATTGGTCGTCCTTTGATCCGGATCAGGCCGGATCAAGTATGGGCGCACCAGCAACGGTTGTGGGGGTTGCTTGTAATGGGACAAAGGCGATGAAGGTCTTTGCAATGATGATCGATGCAGGCGTTGATAGCTCCTTTCGAGAGCATCCGTTGATCGCAGTATGGAAAGGCCAGATAAGTCAGCATTTCCCGCCGGGATATTCAACGCCCTATGCAATCGAGACGCATGCAAGCTGGGTGGTGAATCCAGGGGGAACTCCGAAATATTATTTGAAGCTTGAACAGAGGGTCGTGAATCTCCGGGCGAAAAATTCCGGAACAATGCAGTGGTTTCTGAAGGCTAATGCTCCTTGGGATTTAGAACATAAGGCAGATGACCCCAGCAGCTGCAGCGACAAGGCTCCCTGTCAAAGCAAAACCGCTCCCGTGGTTGCTGCCGGTCGTTATGAGAGCGCCGCCCACAGAAATGGGCTAGCAGTCGTAGTCCCAACGGCGGTCTGGAAGGCGAAGAGAGTTTATGTGGGGAAAGGCATTAACCCTTATGGGGGAGCGCCGGTTGTGCGAAAGCGCACATTCGGGGTCGTGCTAACACGCTCACTGGAGGGAGAAAGGGCATTCCAATTTTCCTGGTATCTATGCGCTGGGTCGTGGAAGGAAGCACGAGCGTTCGCGCAGACTTTGCCGCATTGAAAGGAAGAGCGAAGCACGACATGATTTGAGAAGAGTGAATCGCCGCGAGAGTCACAGACAAGGAGAAAACATGCGGATCAAAATACTTGCTGGCAGTCTAACTGGAGCCTTTGTCACAATGTTGGCATTTTTTTTGAGTGCGCAGTGCCTTGATGCCCAGGCCCTACCGGCAAGTGGAGTGCGAATCAGTATTCAAGTCAACCGTAAAGATATCGGTGAGGGGCAAAGTGTAGTTGTTTCTGCTTTGGCGCGGAAGACGGAAGGAAACCAACCGGCAGTCGGCATCTATCTATTCGCGAAGGTGAATGGGAAAAGATGGGGAGCAAAATACAAAACCCTCAAGTCTGGAGTCGCCCATCTAGTGCTACCGCTCCCGGAGACCGGGGAGAACTCGATTAGAGTGACGGACGGTGTGAATGTCTCGCACCCAGTCGACGTCCAAGTTCATGCGCGACACTTCCATATCGTTAGAGACCTGAATCACATCATCATTATGGAGTATGAGACTTGGTTTGGTCCTGGCTATGCGCAATGGGGGCATGAAGAAGCTATCCCGATACTCGGTCTCTACAGTTCATTGGATCCGAGGGTGTTGCTCCAACAGAATCTGTGGTTTGACGAGATGGGAATCAATGCTGTGGAACTGGACTGGACGAATAATCTGGGCAAAGCCTTTCCGGATCCAGCTGCAAAGGAATGCATCAAGGCCACGAATGCACTTCTCAAGGTGTACGGAAAAATGGCACAGCATCCCAAATTCGTCTTTATGGTTGGACCAGATCATGATCGGTGGTCCAGTCGTAAGGATCACTATCGGGGAGCGTGGTATCGAGAGGAGATCAACTATCTGTATCAGCATTACATCAATAACCCGCGATATAAAAACTGGTATCTCATGTATGATGGAAAACCCTTACTTCTCCTCTATCTCTACGGTCCCAGAAGTGCCCCTCCCCCTAGGATCAAGGACAATCGCTTCACAATTCGATATGTCACTGCGTGGCTACAAACAACACACGCCGAAAAATACGGCGCATGGTCCTGGTATGATCAGACGGCTACGCCGACTTACCATGATGGCAAGGTGGAGGCGCTCACGATAACCGATGGCTATCCTGCAGTACGACCGCCAGAGAAGGGCCTTAACAATTGGCTGTCAGTGAACGCTGGAGGAAAGAATTATGGAGAAACCTACCGCACCCAGTGGAAGGTCGCGATGAAATATAAGCCACATTTTCTCTTTATCAATCAGTGGAACGAGTTCGAGCCGCCCGACCAATACAATGTAAACCTGAGCAATGATATGGAGCCTACCATAATGACGCAGGTCGGTGATTCTCGTCCTAGCGGGTGGGGGTTCTATTACTTGAATATGACCCGGCATATGATTCGTAAGTACCATCGTGTGATTACGCACGCGCAGTAACGCAATTGTATCGACCACTGACCCGAAGATAGGCGGAAAGCAAATTCGCACCAAGAGAAACATCGGAAACGAGATATTATCTCTTTGGAAGGGAGGCTGTCATTCGTAATGGACCTGGGAAGAGGATATAAAAGGTATGATTCGCGGTGCATTAGCCATTGTGCAGCGTTGACCGTAGTGATGGTCGCATCTTGCGCGGCGATGTGGGGCCAGCAGATTCCACACGTAGGCTGTCATGTTGAAGAATATCCCATAAATGTAGCTACCTATTGGCAGTCACCTCGGAAACTGAAATCTGT
>JAKBSX010000420.1 GCA_021844725.1 Actinomycetes bacterium
GTAGCCGGCCACGCCAAACGCAACAAGTGCAAGAATGAAGAGAACTGAGGTGAGCGGTACCAGTATCATGCGCGTTGCGTTCACTTGAGATGAAGAAAAGTCAAGCAATTTAAAGGCCTTATGAAGGCCAGCTTCTAATTGAAATAGAGTCTAGCAGTTTCGGATATAATCTGCGAAAAACGAAAAATGAATAGCCAAACATCGCCTAATGAGCGAATGTGTAAATATTTGCAGACTGGAAATTTGCCATGTACTGAAACCTGTTAGCGCAAAGATTTGTACCACGACAAATTTTGTTACTTCGTTATCCCGAGACTCTAGTTTGCGAGATATTCGAGATTTCCACATTTCGAGCGTCAATCGTCATCATTTGTTTTGATTCGTTTTCGCATTTCATCTTCTTGAATTCCCAGTGATACAAGTAGCACTTTGCCTTGACCGCATTTCTGTCCCATTATTAGAATTCATGTCTGCACTCCGAAGAGCAGAACTGTCGTAGTAAGATAGAAACCGACTTTTTCCTCAACAATTTTGATCGTGTCCATCAACAGTTGTCAAATCGGTGTTATTGGTCAAAAGCGACGTGATAGATTCTCCACTCATGTCTTGAATCAATTCCCAGATACTTGCCTGTCTGTATGTTCCATCGTATAGCTGTCTTGATCAGTGCGGGAAATCTGGCTTTTCCCACTTTGCGGACTGTTACTTTTGGTACCTGGGTCCCTTCTTGGATGGATAAACGGAGAGATCACAATGGGTTGATGTCAATTGTGACTTGTCTGACCAAGTGAGAGATATCTGACTTTGGTATTTGCCTTCCTTGGACATGCACGACTGACTTCCGAAACAATTGATCCGATAGGAAATGAGCTGGCAGTGGGACTCGTAGATCTTTTGCGCTCGATCTGGCGAATTTCCCTAGTTCTATTAAAATACGAGCATGAATTGGCGTTCAAATCTGGCCCAAAACTCCAGAAAAGTGCAAATATTTTAATTGCCGGTCATGGAAGCCATGTATTAAGTTGCCTAAAAAGACTACAAATTCTTTGGATGATACTGAGACAATTGATTCGCATACTATTGTTCGTGTATTTTCGAGGCAGGTTTTAGATTCTAGAGGCAACCCAACCGTGGAAACAGATATTTTGTTGAGAAAAGGCGCGAGTGGTCGCGGAACGGTTCCGTCTGGCGCATCAACTGGAATACATGAAGCTTTAGAGCTCAGAGACGGTAGAAAGAGCATGTTCGGAGGTAAGAGTGTGCTAAAGGCGGTAGCAAACGTCAACAAACAAATAGGTCCCAAGATGCTTGGCAGATCTGCGACTGATCAAGAATCTCTGGACATGTTAATGCTTAGACTTGACGGAACTAGAAACAAGTCAAACTTGGGAGCAAATGCAATCCTCTCGGTATCAATGGCTTTGGCTAGAGCTGCTGCGGCATCAGAAAATGTACTCAACATATGTGAATGAACGCATACGAACGAAGGTCTACGATACACTGGAAGAGCTTTCTGAAATTGAATCAAAGAAAGAAGAGAGCTCCGAATGGCAAGGCAAATTTCGCTAGATCTTACAAAGGAGACTGTCAAGTCGCACTGCATTGAATTAATGCCATTTTATATTGCGTATCTGGAAAGCAATCTTACCTGGGTGCTCTGTTGAAGAGGAAAAATTGACCATGCTTTCAAACGAGAATTCAAGAGTTGCCAAGATATAGTAGCCGGTCATTTGTCCAGAATGGCATGCTTGGTGCGGAAATCTAACAGATCTTTTCAGATCAGTTAATGCCAAAGCAAATGCTAGCGTCCTTCCGCCAATCTCACAGGTATCTCGATCAATCTCAAAGACACCTCTCTATCTCTTCCGAGCCTTGATACCGTCAAATTGATTTTTGAACCCACCTCTACCTTGGACAAGTCTGAAATCAAGTCCTTCATATTATGTATCTCCTTGTCATTTACTTTTAGTATCACGTCCCGTTGTCTTATTCCAGCCTCATCTGCTGGGCTGTATCGCGAAACGCCAACTATCAATACGCCCCACTCAACGGCGAGATCGAAACGGTGCGAAATCGAAGAGGTAATGTCAACAGCTGAGACTCCAATCCAAGGACGGATCACTCTACCTTTCTGGAGAATCTGTTCAACTACGTGCTTCACTATGTTGATGGGAATCGCAAATCCCATTCCGTTAGCAAATGGAATTATGGCAGTATTGATACCAACCACCTCCCCTTGAAGGTTCGAAAGTGGGCCGCCGCTATTTCCCGGGTTGACTGCCGCATCCGTTTGGACGAATCCATCATAAATGAAATCTGCCCCAGGAAGTGGTCTTCCTAGAGCTCCTATGACTCCAAGTGAAACTGTGGGTCCACCGGGAAGGCCTAGGCTATTTCTGATTGCCAATGCTATTTGACCTACCTTCAGCTGTTCGGAGTCGCCGATTTTTACGTATGGTAAGTTTTCATCTTTTGCTGCTAGCTGAATCACAGCGATGTCTGTTGCCTTGTCTGCCCCCACGACACTTCCTTTTATCACTCTTCCATCCTTCAAAGTGACTCGAACTATGTCTGCAGAGTCCACAACATGGTTATTAGTTATCACATGCCCTGCTGAATCAAATAGCAGGCCCGAGCCGGAACCTTCAATTGGAATTATCTGTCCAAACCTGTTCCTTCTTGCATAGACCGTTGCATCTATGCTTACAACAGATTCGCTTACTCTTTCAACAGCCTGAGTGATTTTCTGTTCAATTTCGTCAAACATCATATTTTATCTGAAGGAAATGGTGGAACGGTTCTTTTGTTGACTAGCTATCTTTGGATTCCAGTCACAGTCCAGCAAATGATTCTAGAGAATGGGGATCAATGTCTGCAGAAATTATAGTTGACGAAAGTAGAAACTAGTTTTTGGGAAGCATTATTCTGAACCTAGACATGCGGAATAGGGAAACTGCTTGCAATCCAGAGGACTAGCAGTGATTGGACTACCCAAGCCAACCCTCCAGTTACAAGTATTTTCCACCCAGACTTACTCACAACATCCTTCCTTACTCGGAAACAAATTCCAATAATCGCGGTCATCAGGAGAATGTTGGCGAGATTGAGAGAAAGGAATTCTCCCTTGCCACTCGCTAAAGGAGCCACAAACCAGCTTGGAATCGGAAAAACAGTGTTGACCAAGATTACGAGAAAGAACCCAATTATGAAGAGAGGAAAAGAACCAAGAACACTCCTGTACTTTGAGACTCCTTCAGCATCTGAACCAGTATTGTTCTTGAACCTCATAACAAGAAGAAGGATCACTGGCGCGAGAAGACCGATTCTTATTGATTTCACCCATAACGCAGGAAGGAGTGCAGCGTTTCCACCACCTTGCAGGGCCGCTGCAACAAGCTGCGGTAAGTCTAGGGTAGTTGCGCCCGTCCATATACCATAGATGTTGGTACTGAGAGAAAGCAATCCATCAAGTACGGGGTAGAGGAAAAGAATGAACGTTCCGAAAACAAGTATTGTAGCAAGAGCCATACCAGCTGATTCTTCATCGGAATTGACAGCTTGTTGTGTTGCCACTATCGCAGATATGCCGCACACTCCCGTACCCACTGACACTAGCATACTAGAATGATCGTCTAGACGAAGAAGCTTCCCAATAAAATATGCAACAACCATGGGGATTGCGACAGCGACAAGGCCAATGGCGAGAATCCACTGTGAGCCAGGTCTTAGCCAAAGGTCGTAGGAAAAATTCAATCCGTACAATACTATTCCTATCTTAAGAAGCCATCTGGAAGAGAATTGCACGCCGCTTAAGAATCTGTTCGGAAGAGTGAGAACGTTTGTGACAACTATCGCAATCACCGCGGCTATCATGAGTGATATGACTGGCGCTGGAACGTGGTAGACTGATTCCACGTAGCCTGACTCAAACCAGTAGATCAATTCAGATACAGCTGCTATGGGAAGAACGACAAGTAGTAGACCAGGAAGTGCTGATCTAGTTTCTGCCCAGGAAGGTAGAATCTTCAATACTGAAACCAAATTGGTTCACGTCTACAATGACAAATAGTATTGTAAAGAGCTAATCACAATTTA
>JAKBSX010000421.1 GCA_021844725.1 Actinomycetes bacterium
ACAGACAAACAACATCTTAAATTAGACAGAAGCGATTCACCAATAAGTTTGGCGACAAATGGAGCAGACAAATTTAAGTTTATTCGCCTCAAATGCAATAGGCAGGAATTAATCAACATGAGTGTTGGGAAAGTTGGATAGAGTAAGGCCTGGACTTTGGGACATAGTCGTCTAATTTGACTCAAGTCCGAATATTTCAATGCCTCTAGATATCGCGAGGAGGCGATAATCAAATACATGCATAGGTCTGCGATGACGCTAAGGATTGGATGGCCATCCTTTTGATTGGCTATCAGGTCATGAGCTGCGAACGCAGAGGCAAACGACACATGATCTCTACAATCACCAGCTAATGCCAGACTGAGAGGCACATCGGATTCCAATACAGCTGACCACTCAAACGCTCCGCTTAGCGTGGCGTTAGAACCTTTGGGACATTTACTGACAACCGTTTTTCCCTTGCTTTCGTCGAAAACAAACCACGATAGCATTCCATCTGCTGAGGCCGCCCTACTAGCTGAAAGGGATAAGGTACCGTGAGATATCTCTCTGTCCCAGAGAATGACCATGTACACAGCAAACCAGGTCGATCTGTCCCCACCCAGGGTACAAGGCGAACATAGGACAACTGGGGTACCAGTAATTGATGTATCGGCTAACTGTCCATTCACGTACAAGTTCAATGTTGATGAATCCGCTGAGAAAGTCACCGAGAGTCGACACCTGTCCCCAGATGATGAAGGAAAACTGATTGAACTCAGCAACCGATCATTCCCAACTCCGAAATAAAAAACTCCGCAGTCATAACGAAGCCAGCAGTCACCACTTGTGAATAGCAGCCCTGAAGGTAATGAGTCATTGTTAGCCACCACAAGCTCCAGGGTAAATGAAGTCAGTGTCTCGATTTCCCATCGCAAAGACCCTGGGATAATGCTGGCGCCATCAGAGCTGCCTATACTTAAACAGCTGGGTCGAAAACAGTCTTTAATTGGAGAGAACTCTTTCGGAGGAAAAGCGAACTTGTTATGACCGATATTAAATTTGAGATGTTGTTTGTCTGTTGCCATTGAGCAAAATAACTTGGCGCTTCTCGGACTCCAACACAGCCGTCGACCAACAGTTGAATTCAAAAATAGCGGATTTGTCAATGCCTTGCTCCTTAACGTTTTGCATTTTCTCTCCGATACCACGTGCAGCGCAACTGCTGCCGAGGTGATTACCTCTGGTCTTGACATCTTTTTCCCTTTTCTTTCTGATCAGTTACATCTCTTAACGACACTTCTGAAAATTCGGAGCGACTCATTTTCCACGGGAGAGGATATTAATGAACTTTGCCTTGTACTAAGGGGCTGCACTCCTACTGCCATGGATTCTTTACTCGCTGCCATTTGTAGGGAGTTATCAGGGCACAAAAAAGCACTTCGTATAATTAAAGGAACACGACGTCCACTAGTGAGCTACCCTGCTCCCACAACATGCGATAGTAGCTATATCAACCGGACAGGTGACTCAATAATACCTGAAATTCATGATATGGTTTCCCTTAACGACCCACTGAAACATGGCCATAAGAGTAGTGAGGAGGATAGAATGGGGGTCGTTATTGAAATTTCACCAGCGAAGGATGCTGTTAGAGTTCTTTGGAAAAACGGTTGTATGCGTTTTTATCCACTGGTGGAACTGACGTTTCATCGCAAAATTATTTCTCTAGAGGAGGGTGCTTTTGTAGATCTCTCTGATGTTGGAGCTCCGATCTCGCTAGATGAAGTACAACGATCTCTCACTTTCGGCGTTGGTGAGCATAGCAAAGAGAGTGTTCTGGATTATTTGCGGATCAACTCTTCCAAAGAGTTTAAATTTAAATACAAACTCAATCGTCCACTCTCTGCTTTGAAAGCGATGTATTCTGTCAAAGAAGTTCTGGTTTTATATCGGAACTTCGTAGACTCAGATATCGATTCTGAAAAAGACGGTGTTCGCGCCTTGAGTCCCGTATTTAAATCGTCCTTGAATGTGAGTATTGATGACCTGCTCAGACTTCTGGCGGTTGAAGCATTTGAACGCACTTCTGATGAAAGCGCGCATTTACTAGTCACTCTGATGAGTATCCTAAGTGGATCCGTTTCGAATTTCGAGGGTACGCTTCGCATTCCCACCATACAAGAACTTTCCCTTTCTTCTCTTCAGTGTACATCAGGCAAGCAATTGGAATACTCTGCACTTGAAGATACGTGGGTGAACGTAGCGACAACTTCAGACGATGCAGTTGAAAGACACCAAAAACTGTCGAACCTTCGTATCGACCCGAAGCGTGCGGCGGAGGCCTTAACTTTGAGTTCTGAATACAGGACTGCTTGCCAAACCACCCACAAATCGTGGAAGAGTTGTTTATGCACTGCTAGCCTCTCACCTAACTCAGGAGTGTACACTTGGTACGTAACCGTCGACAGTCTGGGTGGCCATGGCAAGGGGATGGCCATGTTTGGCGTCGCAGAAATTTATGCAAACACCGAAAGTTTCCTCGGCAGCGATGGTTATGGTTGGGGATTGACCACAAACCGGGAGACATACCACTTGGGATCCCAACTTCCCATCGACTTCCCTCTGAAGATAAGTGCAGGGATGACCATTTGTCTTACTTATAATTCGTACCAAGGAGAATTATACATTTCTTCTGAATTAGATTCTTCCAAGCAGCACAAAGTTTTCGACGGATTGAAAGGTAAAACAGTTTTTCCTGCGTTTTCACTGTTTACTTATGGTGACAAACTTACAATTACGCACGGATATCAAGCCACCCAATCTGCCGGTAGACCACAGCTTTATCTTGGAATCCCCAATTCAACCCTTTTTGCTGCCGTTGAGCACATTCTGCGGTCACTGTCGTGTCGAATCTTGATTTCACCTGATATTTTTATGAATCCGGTGTGTTACGTTATTGTTCCTCAAGTCTTATCTGCTTTGATTCGATACCAGTCACTTCTTCGACATGACCTCTCTCCAAAGGATTTACTTGGGCTATTGTACGAAATCATTCAAAGTCTCAATCAAAGATCAAAAGATATTCACGTACAGTCACCTACGAAGGAAGGGTATTTTATGCGTGAAACGATTTCTCGAATTGTATGTCTTGCTGCGTGTTTTGTAGGCAGAGTTTGTGCTGAACTCATCTGGACCTCTGACTGCCCTGAGAGCAGTATAAAACTCCGCTCTGAAATGGCTTTATTCCATGAATCTGCAAACGATTTAATCTTAATGAATATCGAGGATGTTAAGTATAAGTGGCTCTTCAGGGTTCGAATGCAGTCGATAAATCCGCTGTACGATAAGTTACTAATTGATGAAAGGCTTATGCTGTGGACATCGCAATTTAGCTCAGTACGCTCATCTTCAAGGACTAACGGCGATTTCAATGGATGGTGGTCGATAATTAAGACTATGTACGTAACTGCGTTTCATGTCCTCAACCTTGAAGAGGTGCTCGAATTGATGCAGGTTCATATTGAGGGTTTGACTGAAGAAAATTGGGAGAGGTTGAGATCACACGCTCCACCGCTATTTCTATGCACAATATGGAATATTGTCGAGAACTTTTTAATGTCGTTTCAGGCATCTGTAACTCCACAAATTGATGCTGATAGCGTGCTAAAGCGCACTAATTTTCTGTGGAATTTCGCACCCATTCCGACGGATAACGTGATTTTCATTCGAACTGTCAAGGAGTTTCTCCTGGATACCTCTAGTTCATCCAGTAGTGGTGCTCAAGCGGTAATTGCTCTGAATCAAATGAAAGATAGGATAGCTAATCTGAAAACATTCGTGTTCGATACAACTCCGCTGTATAAGATATCTACCTCCCTTTTAGTGAATACTGAAACGACATTAAAGAAGATTGTCGGCTTGAAGACGCTTAGACTCATGTTGAGTTCGTTGGAGGATAGTAGTATGGCTAGAAAGGCTTTACTATTATTCCAACCCCAAGCCCTACGTGGAGTAAATTGCTTTCAGTTACATAATTCTCTCGGAGGTTACTATCAATCCGACAATTCGCGAAGAAACCACTACACAAGTCGAGCAATAACA
>JAKBSX010000422.1 GCA_021844725.1 Actinomycetes bacterium
GGGCATTGTTGGTGACCACACCTTATGCACTTTTTATTTTTGCCCCTTCCGAAGGCTTCCGTGAGGGGTTTTGGATGGGTGTTTGTTGGTGTTGCGGAGCCAACAAATTCCCCCCGTTTTGTCTTGGTAGGGTTCGAGATTTTTTGAGTCGGCTTTGGGTGGATCTCTTTCGAGCGGTGAGAACTGTTGGCTCGGAGTGAGTCGGGTGTGAGCTTGGAGTGATGAATTTGGGATAGCTGGGGTTGGATGGAATTGGGTTTTTGAGTCCGAAATTACTTGCCGAAAAACGCATCGTGAGTGGCCACACCTTAAGCACTTTTAAAATTTACACTTTGAACTGCTCTTTGAACTGCGCGCAAAGTGGCTATTTTGTCGTTTTCGAGGTCATCTGAGATCAGTTCGAATAGCTAATGTTTGCAGACTTATTTTGCTTCGCTTGTCGTGGCTGCTTGGGTACGGTTTTGTACGCTGGAAGGGCATTGTTGGTGACCACACCTTATGCACTTTTGATTTTTGCTGGAGTTTTGGCGCTTTTTGGCCTTTGGCAGTCTGCCGTTGGTGGGACAAAAGTTTGGCTTTCGAGATTGCTGGTACTGAGTCACTAACGGATTTGTATTTGACAATTCGACACTCGGACCCAGAATAGCGATAGCAACTTTCCGATCAAGCTCTTCTCAAACCTGAGATGGTACGAGGTTATAGCTGTCTGCTTACGATCGTTGTGTTCCGAAGATCGACATGAGGGCTCTCACTACTACGTAAAACTATGGTGGTCCAGAAAAGCTCACATTGGGCGATCGTCTCGCCCCGAACTTTGATTTCATGAGAACCAGGAAATTCAGCGTAGCGCTGGGTTTCGCCTGGAATTCATCAAAGAACTACCAGGTCAGGAAGCTATGCGGCGTTTGGGTTAGATCGACACCCAGAACGAAGACCCCCGACCTTTCAAATGGATCAAGTCCGCAGGTGGGATCTTCTCGTCGGCGAAGAAGTACTTCGACCCACTACCGGAAGGAGTTTCTGACTAGGGACACTGGGTGGTAATTCTTGGGATCGGTGTATTGCGGAGGTCGAGGGACCAGGTTCCTCGGGGTGGCAGGACGGAAAACATTGCCGGCTCCAGCATTGCGCTTGCCGTCAGTGCGCATTTACCATCCATCCGGGGATATCAATTCTTGACAACAAGTAACGACTTCGGTCTTGTTGTAGTTGAATAAGATGGTGCCGTTTTTGGATAGCCCTTCGAGCATATACGAGATCACGTGGATACAATATAATGTGTGCTGGATAAGAGGTATGATCCTATTCTGGATAGTCTAACCCATCCCAAAGGACCATACTTCTCATATACATCCGGGCGCTTAGCTGCTAGGGCGGCTATCTTATGTCGGAAGTAATTTTAGCAAATAGCTGGTAATAGACAATCTTAACCGAATAAATCAATTTTAATTAGTTCTACCGTATCGAGGAAATATATGGTTCCTAGTTATCAAGTACCTGTTGGCTATAACGATGTTATGTTCATGAAATCATTCATTTTCAATGGACATGAGGTGACTATTTATGATCTTTCAAAATGCGACCTTTGGGATAACAGAAAAGATATCATAGAATTTCGGTGTGAACACGCGTCTGTTTTGACACAAAATCATAAACCCACAATAAATTATATCAAAAAGCATTACGGTGAATACTGCGATGAGTGTACTGAATAAATGATAAAAAAATAACTATTTAGGGCATGGCAACAGCGTTAATGTTAATAGCTCGTCGTCTGATTTGTTCAAGATCAATAAAGCCATTGTGATGGAAGTGGGTTGAAAGATGGGTGAGAAGGCACAGTTTCATGGAAGGGTTGCTGAGCACCTCAGCGAAGTCAGTGTGCAGCTAGCTCTATTTTTAGAGAAAGTTCTTCCGCCAATCAGCGATGACTGGTGGAACCAAGCGGTTCTATCTTCTCTATCCTTCCAGCAAAGGATGCGAATAGAGCAACGCAAGGTCACCTCACTAGATGGACTTGATCTTGCAGGTCTCCTTCGAGTGCTGGACCAGAATTGGTATCAGATATCTAAAAGCCTGAGCCTGGCATCCGAAGCTCGTCACTTCGCCAAGGAAATGCAAACTGTGCGTAATCACTGGGCACACGCGGATGCGAAAGTGTTTTCTGTTGAGGACACGTATAGGGATCTGGATACCCTCCAGCGTTTTGCGGTTGTTATTGGAGCCGACGACGGATTGATCCAAGAGTTACGGAAAACAAAGGCTGACCTTTTAGCGGCAGAAGCCCAGCCGCAACTAGTCAAAGATGCTGAGACGCCGTCTGCGTCTCAGCATAAAAATAATGGCGAGTTTGAGTTTGAACCCGGGCAAATCGTCATCCTCAAATCAAACCCATCCTTTCGTGGCGCTGTGGTCGCCGTACTGCTGAGTGAGCCAGAGAACCGAGTCAAGGTCTTCGCCGAAGGGATGGTCCAAGCGTTTTATGCGTCTCAGTTGGAGATTCAAGACAAGAGCGAGGAGAGGGAAGATTCAGTAGCCTGCGACCAATTCCACGCCTATCTCACGGCGTTGCAGATTAAATATCCTGGTCTATCCACACTCTACTCACTCAACTCCGCCCGCGTGGACTTCATCCCATATCAATTCAGACCGGTATTGCAGTTCATCAGGTCGGATCGTCCGCGCTTGCTAATCGCCGATGGTGTTGGTGTGGGTAAGACCATCGAAGCCGGCCTAATACTGCGAGAGCTCCAGGCACGGCGAGAGGTACGTTCAGTGTTGATTGTGTGCCCGCGCCCTTTGGTGGTCGAGAAAAAGTGGCAGAACGAGATGAAACGTTTTGAAGAGCGTTTTGCTCATCTTGATAGTGCTAACTTGAGACATTGCATCAATGAGATGGATTTAGATGGAGTTTGGCCGGAGCAATACCAGAAAATTATAATCTCCTACTCCCAATTTGATGAAACCGTCTTGTATGGCTCGGATCTCGAAGGCAGGCGAAAGCGAAAGCGACTAAAGGGGCTGCTGGATCTTGACCCGCCACCCCGATTCGATCTGGTTATTGTCGATGAGGCTCACCACATTCGAAATCAGGATACCTTAAGCTACAAGGCCGTGAAGTTTTTCTGTGATCACGCTGAAGCGGCAGTTTTCTTGACAGCTACTCCGATCCAGCTCGGAAGTAACGATCTTTACGTTCTTCTGAAAACACTCCGCCCTGATCTCATCATTGATCAGGAGAGCTTCTCGCACATGGCGGAGCCGAACCCGTTCATCAACCAGGCTGTGTCGGAGATGCGATCTCAAAAGCAGGAATGGCAAGCTCGAGCACTTGAAGCTCTCGACCAGGCAGCGTCCACTCCATGGGGCCGAGCCATTCTCAAGCACAATCCCGTTTTTGGTCGGATCTGCTCCGAGCTTTCAAGGGGTGGGGTTACATCCGAGGACCGCGTAAGGATGATCTCTGACACGGAGGGCATGCACAGCTTCGCAGGTATCATCAGCAGAACCCGCCGACGCGACATTGGGAGCTTTACGGTTAGGAAGCCCGAGACCGTCATTGTGCCATTTAGCCCGGCTCAGCAGCATTTACACGACGAACTTCTGAGAATTCAGACTGAAATATTTAGCCAGATTCACAATGAGGCAAACGTGAAGTTCATGCTGACCACTATCAGGAGACAAGCGGCCAGTTGCCTATTTGGTCTGGCCCCATTACTCGAGGACATCCTCAGCCGTCACTTAGATGAGCTGTCCTGGGAAGAAGCGGATGATACGGGCATCGTAGATGGCGAGGCCATCATTCCTATCCAGGCTCAAATCCTGAATCTGCTAGAGCTGGCTCGTTCCCTGGAGAGAAACGACCCCAAGATAGAAGCTTTGCGCACCATCCTTCGTGACAAACAAAGCCTTCCCAACAACAAAGTCATGCTGTTCAGTAGCTTCCGTCATACATTGAACTACCTCTTTGACGAGCTCAGTAAGGATGGTATCCGTGTCGGCTTAGTCCATGGTGGTACCCCCGACGAGGACCGAATTACACTTCGCTCTCGCTTTCAGAAACCGAGAGAGGACGAG
>JAKBSX010000423.1 GCA_021844725.1 Actinomycetes bacterium
TAGATATTGATCTATATATGAATATTATGCTACAAAGGATAAACCTGGTCAAGAGCCTGAGGGGAGCCTACTTCGGGAGGTCTGAGGCGACGTATTTGTGGCCGAAAGAGATGACAGGTCTTTAGTCTCTAACGACCTGTACGAAAGCTGATCTTAGGCTTGCCATTTAGGTATTCGGTGGCTTTGGTCCGCCTCTTGCATATTCAGGATCCCCTGGCGCCGATCCGGCGGCTTCGAGTCTTTTTAATGATTCGTTATAAAGGTCGCTTGGCAAAGGTCCCTTATTTGCGGCTTCAACGTTTTGGATAAGGTGCTGTATGTTGCTTGACCCGGTGAGGCAGAGTGAAATTTTGGGATTGGTCAGTGCAAAGCGGATCATGAATTCTACCGGTGGCATTCCGTCTAAAATTTGATCAAGTCCGGCTCCTTCCCAGACACTTTGTGCTTGACCATCTTTCATTCCAATAGGTATTGATTTCCAAGCCTTGGCGGCCGATCCTCTTGCTACTGCTCCCCGGACTACAGTAGCCCGATTAGAGTCGAAGACGGTTTCAATAATATCTTCGTGCTGACGCTGGATGGCAGAGTATGGTATTTGAAAAACTTCAAAAGCTTCGATATCTAAAAAATCTTTCAGGTATGGTTTGCGACTTGAAAGCCCGATATGGCCAATGACGCCTTTTCGCTTTAATTCAAGTAAAGCTTCCATTCCACCTTGGCTTTCAAGCATTTCTCTGGTTGGATTACCGTGAAGTTGCATAACGTCAATGTGGTCAGTTTTTAGCCTTCGGAGGCTTTGCTCAACTCCAGCCCGTATGTTATCCGGAGTGTAAACATGGGATCCTTCACCGTGAGCTTCTACACCTACTTGGCAGCCGCACTTCGTAGCAAGTATGAATTTGTCTCGGTGCTTCGAAAGTGCAGCCCCAATTACCTCTTCGCTCTTTCCGTAATCGATTGAGGTATCGAAGTAGTTGATTCCCATATCTAAAGCGGCATGAAGAAGACGAGTTGCCTCCGTCTCGCTGAGATAAGGAGCCCTGGGTGGTCCTGCGAGTTCCATCGCCCCAAGGCCTATCCTGCTCGGCTCAAGTCCGGTTGTGCCGAAGCGATTACGGGTCAGAGTTAGTTTTCTCTCTACTTGCGAACTGGGATCGTTACCGAGGTTCCCTTTGGTGTCAGACATTGTGGCCGTTACTCCAGTTTGATCGTCGGGCGTTGTGATGACTATGGTACCGCAAAAACGGGGCCTGAATAATGTTCGAGAGGCTAGGAGAATATCAGAGCCCGCAAACTGGGAAATAGGTGGCCCTTTCTTGAGAGGGTTTTGCCGGTTGTCTTGGAGGTCGATTCTAATTCATTTGGAACGCCTTCCCATTGGTCTTAGTGGCTTAGAGAAGCTTTCAATCTCCTCTAAGATCTCGTTGGTAATATTTCTTGGAACTCCGGCCTGATCTGCGAACGTTGACCAGACTGCGACTGAGTCAAGCACCTTTTCTATTATCTCAGTTGCATTTGGAACGTTGAACCTGTCTGCAATCTCCCATAGGTCTAAAAACGTAATATTTTCCGTTTTTCCATTTACCGACATCAGGTGTTGCCTAGTCCATTTGCTTTCCGGGGAGTGAGCGTAAGTAATGTCATATCCGGGAGAGAGCTTCCAGGTGCCCTGCTCAGTTAGGATAAAAGAGAAATTTTTGCTGTGATCGTCACAATTGAGCGCGGCTACGTTGAATACCATCCGTCGAAAAGCCTCGGCCCGGGTCTCTGCGCCCATCCCTAGCTGGTCAATGGTGTGGAAAAGCTGCGAGTAGTCATTGGTTCCAATCTGGCGAAAATCCATATGCGTCATTGCGCAAAGAGTTTGGCAATGTATTTTTTCACCATTTGAGTCTCGATCAAATCGACGAGTCATGAAATGTGCCCGCTGACCTTCGTCAAGCAGGCGGGATTCCATCATGTCTATTCCAGCTGATTTGGCCATTAGATAATATGCGAATTCAATTCTGCCAAAGGAGCCGGACTTGCCCATCTCAAGGTTATTCCCAACCCCATCCAGCTTTAGTATCCACGACTCGAATCCAGGATCTGGAGCAACTTGTCCCGATCTAAGTTCTCCAGTTTCAGGGTTGATAGATATCACGGCTTTAGCCCTGGCGCCCCCGGCTGACGTTCCAACTGCGATGAGATGATTTAGCGCAACGGTCAATTCCTTTTCCGTATCGATCTTGTTGGAGATCACTGCTCGGGCAGCGGTCACCAGTTCCAGAAGCTCAATAGCTGTAGATTTTCGAGTCCTGGGACCCCTGATTGGGTGGAACTCCAATGCGCCCATTCCCCGGGTACCCAAATAGGCAAGGCGGTCAAGAGGAGTGATCTTATCCGGAGTTACTCCCTGGCCTGACAGGTAAGCATTCGTCAATGCATTGCCGAAATCGTCGGGAAGTGAGTCGGCCAGCATTGCTGGAAGGCGGTAATAAGTGCGAACCGGAAGCGAGGGGAATATGAAGACATGTTTAGGGTCGCTGATTGGCATGGTGGTGGTAGCGAGTTCGATTCCTTTTTTTATCCAATTCCTGGAATACTCAAAGGCGTAGAATCCCGTTCCGGGATCGAGCGCCACTGCCCCGACCCGTTCGTCCCAGCAGCGAACTTCGACCACTTCCACAGCTCGGTAGCTCACTTTGAATCACCTAGTGGGTGCTGGCCTTGGCTTCTGACCCGCCGTCTAGGGGTTTTGTGTCCCGCTGTCAATAATTGCATTGGCGAAATCTCAAGTGGAGGGGCCAGCGCCTGGAACCAATCGGTACGTCCGAGTGCTTTGATCACTGAAATTAGGGTTTTCAGCGACGACCCCTTCCCTCGTTCAAGATTAGAAAGTGCCCCAATTGAGATATTGGCCAGGTTCGCAAGATGCGCTTGGTCGAGGTTGGAAGCGATCCGCTCGGCTCTGATCTGCTGACCAATTAGGGATTCCCATTCATCAGTAGTCCTATAGTCTGTGTTAAATATCATAATTATATAAAATAAGGTCAGAATAGAACATAATCTACATAATTATATATGTAACGATGCTATTGTGATTCAGCTAGCCACTAAATCGCAGGTGCTGGCTGGTTGGAACTGAGTAGTGTTGACGCTTTTCCACTGGTTACAGGGGATCTCATGGTCTTTTACCGTCCCATGATAATCTGGCTGCTGGCAGGTAACGATTTTGAAGTTTTCGAGCTTTATTCGATATTGCGCTAAAGTCAACGATGGTAATGTACTGGATCCGAAGTCAGTTGAACGGAACTATTAATCACTAGTGCTTGACTACCAAGTAATTATTCAGGACCGACGACTTCTATTCCGTTATAACGGGCTGCTTCAGCCAATCGATTGTCATAGGTTATGATTGCATCCAACTCATCGCCCAGTTCTAGTGCTGCAGCCAAATGGATTGCGTCCAGACTTTTGAGCTGATTTGGTTCCATTTTACTTGCGCAGGTGAAAGTCCTTGAGGGCAATGTGATTAGAGTCAATGAGTCCAGCAACCATTGGGCAGTTTGCAACAAATTTGGCGCACCTCTTCTCACTACCCTCAGAAGCTCTGTTCGCAGCAGGTCGCTCGACACAATTTCATGATCCCTAGCCTGGATCCAGAAAAACATTGCTTCAGAATGATCCTCTGAGACGATGAGTTTTATAGCCGCCGAGGTGTCCAGATAATAAGCCAATCAATATCTTTCTTCATTCCGCATTGTATAGAGGATTTCAGATAGCGATTTATCTAAATTGTCAGCTGGAGCAGGTTTTGAAAGCTCGTTCAGCGAATGTTTCGGGGGACGGGCTTGTCCGGCTGAAATCAGTCCTGCCACAATTGATTCATGAAAGGGGATCAGACGTGCAACTGGTCGCCCTCTGTCGGTGATGATGATATTTTCTCCCGATGCAGCGCGTGCAACAATAGCTGAAGCATTTTGGTTGAGATCACGGATGCCTACGTGTTCCATGTACTACATTGTAGCACCTTCGCTTCATTCCGCAATGGGTTTTTGTATCTGCCTGCATACTTTTGGTACCTTCCCATAGATC
>JAKBSX010000008.1 GCA_021844725.1 Actinomycetes bacterium
GTTACGACAAACATTTAAAACGATTTTTATCCCAAGCATATAGCACCATCTCTATTAGGTACTTGTAGTTTCTAAAGTTCTTTCGGATATTATGAAGCTTTTTCACCGACTTCAACTTAGATAATTGTTCAAGTTGCTGGTTCAGCTCATTTCCCTGCGTCCAAGAAAGTTCGGTCATTGCCTCAGCAAAGGTTTGTTTGATTGCCGACGATTCCAACAGAGTCATTTTCGAAAGTGAACTCTGAGGTCTTGAATTTTCCGATACTTGAGAATGGTCTAGTTTGAGGGCGATAGAGGATGCTCGACCTGCTATCCGGCTCCATTCGGACAGAAATACCTCAAATCTAGCTGAATGGAGGTCGTTGGTGAGACGCTGATACTGTAATTCTGTTTCCTCTGCGCAGTGTTTTAGAATCCTCGGAAAGTTTGGAGTCCCAGTGACCTTATCGGTCATCTCTCTAAGCTTCATCTCGAAGACTTCGAAGTTACGCGGACCTGAGGTTTGTTTCAAAAAATAGGCCAGTTCAGATTGAAAAGTCTCAATCCCAATCTGAGCTAGTGAAGATTTGAAGTAGCTCAAAATTGCATGAGCTTGGCGCATGGCTGTGCGTAGATCATGGAGAAATTCAGGATCGGGGTGAGGGTCAATCCACTCAATGTTGGCACGGACCTGATTCAGGGACCGTAGAAGCAATTTGCTTATCACCACTGCGGTGACTTGCTGCGGATAGATTGGCTCCCCGCAATCTGGCAAAGCTCGAGATGATGAGTTCTTAGAAAGAGGGGAGGCAAGTTGTCTGGATTCAATCTTTGCGCTACCGAGAGAATATTTAAGCTTCTTTAGAAATCGTTTTAAATGTTTGTCGTAACCACGTTTGCCGAATATAAACAGGTTGCAATCTGCGGAATTGTCTGATCCTATCAACCAAACGTGAGCAAACACTGCATTGTAGTTATCGAGCAGTGCGAGTTGGGTTCCCGCCACTGGCGTCTTATTTTGTAATAGAAGCGCCCGACCTTTTGTCCGATATGAAATCTCACGAGCAACTGGTTGAGGAAATACGTGAAAAGGATCGAGCCACAGCTGATTAGTAAAGTCAATGTTTATGAGTAAAGAGGTTTTCGGCGTGTGATACCAAATAGCGAGCGCTTCCTTGCGTTGATATCCGATCAAGAGTGCCCCTGAGTTGGAGAGATTGTAATTCAAGGTGTCTATTAGGTAGAAGAATCCTTGAGTTGGGGCTACTGTTATTTTCGTGGGACAGAGCTTTGCTATCAGAGCCTCGGTTTCGCTGCAGCTTAGCGACTTCATTAAAAGAGACTTCCAGGTATGCCCCATTACTTGAATCTAGTTCTAAGTTGAGAAAAATCTTCCAGATAATGAACTGGTGTAGCAATGATTTGCTAGTTTGCCTATTAGAAGGATTAGGGGATTTTTAGGTGATTTCGAAATCTGTCGACTTTAAGTTTATCCACTGCTCAGACTTGCACTTGGACTCGCCGTTTCGGGTGCATAGCAGCTTTAACAGCGATGTGGCACTGATCCTTCATGACGCGGCAGTCGATTCATTTAGCGCGTTGTGCGAATTTGCTATAGATGAATATGTCGATTTTATTGTGATATCTGGTGATGTATATGACGGGATTGAGCGGGGACTACGAGCCCAGTTGCGTCTCTTGAGAGAAATATCCAAGCTGTCAGTTTCGGGTATTGATGTATATATGGCATTTGGAAACCACGATCCCTTAAGCCAGGGCGGAGAGATTGCAATGAATTGGCCATCAAACCTTCATATATTTCCAGTCGAACCTTGCACATTCCCACTTGAGAAGGACGGTGAGCTCTACGGAAATATTACTGGAATCAGCTATCGGACAAAACATGAACAGAGAAATCTGGCCCAGCTGTTTCCAGATGTTAGTGGTTCCGCTCTATTTGAGATGGCTGCGTTGCATGCAAACGTAGGTGGGAATATAGAGCACGACAACTATTCTCCCGCCACCTTGGAGGATCTGGTGTCGAAAGGTTACGATTATTGGGCGCTGGGCCACATCCACAAGAGGGCCGTTCTTTCTGAGTCACCCTTGATCATATATCCAGGTAACCTTCAGGGCTTACATATGAAGCCTTCAGAGCGAGGCCCCAAGGGGGCAGAGCTTGTTGCTGTCGGATCTGAAGTAAGCCATCGATTTATTCCGCTCGCTAGGGTTGTTTTCGAACAAATCGAGGTTGATCTTACTGGGGTAGAATCCGTTGATTTGCTTCTGGCTGAGTGCGGTGAAAAGGCCAGCGCGCTTGTGGCGAATAGTGGAGCCGCGTCACTTGTGGTTCGGGTTCATTTGGTTGGAGTAGCAAATGAGGACATTTACCGGGCAATCGATGACCTTGACTCAGTCGCACAGACGCTGGCCGAAGAGCTGCAACTGAATGATTCAAATGTACTCCTGGAAGGAATGTCCTCTTCTGTCATGCCATCCCGAACCCTTGATGATCTTGCTGGCCTTTCGGACGTTATTGGGGAGTTGGTCGCTGAAATCGAAAAATGGTCGCAGTCTGATTCGATGCTGGACCGGATGATGATAGATGATCCAAGCAAGAAGGGAATAATTTCAAAATTAGGCAGAGTAGGACTGGCCGAATCACTTAAGTTTGATCAGGCTGATTTGGAAGCAGCTCGCCGGGTGTTGACAACTCTATTTGCCAAGGAGGAGTTGTCTTGAAAATTACATCTCTGTTTATCCAGGAATACGGATCGATACAAAACAGACGGATGCCAGACTCCGGGTACGAGTTTGGACACCATTTGAACCTCATCTTTGGACCCAATGAAGCGGGTAAATCTCAAATCAAGGGATTTGTGGAAGACATTCTTTTTCCTAAGCCATCATCTCGATCTGGATCCACTTCAAAGGCAATTGGAGAAATTGCATTTGAAGAAGGTGGTGCTAATTTTCTTTTGGAATCCAGGATGAAAGGAAAGTCCGTTTCGTCCAGACTGGTAACTTCAAGTGGGGACCAGACCACCTTAGACGAGCTATTCCCTGCTCTAAAAAAAGAGGGTAGAGAGATATTTGCCAATCTCTACAGTTTTGGTTTGGATCAGCTGCTCTATAGTACAACCGTTGGAAATCGAGCCCTTTCGGAACATCTTTTTGGAGCGGTTGTCGGAGGAAAAGGTATCTCGATCAGTTCTATTCAGAATCATCTTGATGACAGAATCAGAAAGGCAGTAGGGGGAACCGCACGGGGTCGCACGCTGGAAGTGATATACAACGATCTGGTTCAGTGCAAAAAGGAGATTGATCGCCAGATCCAATTGGAACTATCTCTGGCTGATAAGCTTCGATCAAAGAAGGTGACCAGCGAGTTAATAGACAGATTGGAACAGCAACTTCGATCCCGAAAAGAACAATTTCATTTTCTCGAGATGATCCAGTCGAGGTTCGACCACTATCATCGCTATGTCGAGTATCGGGAATTTCTGAACGATCATCCCAAGTTGGTCGGTCTTAATCCCGACATTATCAATGAGCTTGAGACCGATCTAATTCAATTGAAAACCACTAGGAGTAATGCAGCTTCCATCGAGAGAGAGATGCGGGAATCCGAGGCGACCAAGTCCAAATTGGCCGGGGAGATGTCTGGGCTTGATCCCATAAAGGTGGAGGCAGCCAGAGCCGAGGTGGATGATCTACAGGGGGTGTCAGAAAAGATTTCCAAGCTCTCTCAGGATATAGAGTCCGCCTCAGAGACTATTGGTAATGTTTTGGATCCGAGCCGCGGGCGAGTATTTGAACTTGTCTCCGGCATAGATCAGGATAGCTTTATTTTGGACAACGAGCTTGCAAGGCTGTCTGATGTGCGAAGCGATATTCGCTCACTAGAACAAAAGTTATCATCGCTAGGTGTAGAAGCCTTAGATCTAAGAAAGGATCAACTGGAGGCTCGTGCGGTTGAGGTTGGCAAATCTCTTGAACTCTACAAGACATACTTGAGCACCGCGGCTCAAAGTAGTAAGCAGGAGTCACGCTTGCTGGTCGCACTGGCATTGGTTGTCTGTTTCCTGGGTGCTGTGGGATTTATTCTCTCTTTAGGCCGGGGCCAACCAGTCGAATATAAATATATCTCGCTTTCGGTGGCGATTTTGGCGGCCGGACTTCTAGTTGGACGATTGTCAAAACGCGTACCCCTGAGAGATGAATCACAAGATAGGCCAGATTTTAAAGAGGAATCGAATCGGCTTGGTGTTCAAGCATCAGGTTCAGCCGGTTTGGCCGAAATGGTAACCAAATTGGATCGGGAACAGAGCAGGATCTCTCAACTGATCGGACTTTCTAATGAGTGGGAACAGCTTAAGAGTAAGTTGAAAAGCTTGGATTCTAATTTAGATACTGAGTGTGGATTTTCCGCCATCAAGGACGCGGTCTCGAACCTGGCTGGTGTATTACGGCTGGCCAAAGATCGGGATCAACAAATTGCGCAATTAGGGCAGTTGCAAAACAGATTCAATTCTGGATTCGAAGAACTATGCACATTATTGAGCGATATATCTGGGGGCCAGCTGGACCTGACCTGCTCACTTGCAATAATTTCAGCTTCAGTTTCCGAGCTTGTCAACAAGGTTGAGTCTGACAAGGTCTATCAAAACCAGTTAGCCTCCTTGGATGGGGATCTGTCAAGATTAAACACCAAACTGGGATTAGCTCGTCAAGACGTTGATGATCTCAGGGTTCGCATTTCCAAGATTGTTCACAAATTTGACTGGTCAATTGATGATTTCGACACCGGTCATCTAAAGCTATTACGGGAGTGTTTTGAAGCGCATAGACAGAAAGAGACATTTGAAAACGACATCGAGGAATTGTTCAGAGCACGAGCCGATACGGCGATGTCCCTGTTCAGCAGAGGTGAACTTGAGCTTGACAATTCACTAAAGGAACTTGACGAAATTATTTCAGCTACCGAGAACCAGCTTTCAGATGCACGCAAATCTCTTTTGGAAGTTGAGTACCATGAAAAGCGTCTTCAGAATGAGAATCCTATGATTGACCTGCAAGCCAGGAAGGAGTCTCTGTTGCTTGAAGCTGAGGGCTTGCTGGCGACACTCAAGTCAGACCTTTTAGCAAAAGAGTTGTTAAATGCAGCTAACAGGAGGTTCGAAGAGGTTCATCAGCCAGAACTTATGCAGCTTACCTCCCTTATATTTTCTCGGATCACAAATGGACGTTATCAGTTGGTACTAAAAAAGAAGTTCGGAGACAAGGATTCGATTTACGTTCGCAATCAAAGAGGTGAGGATCTTTTAGATTTACAACTTTCGAGGGGAACGAGAGAGCAGTTATATCTATCGATACGGCTTGCGTTGATTACCCGGCCTGATTCCATTCATCTCCCATTTTTTCTTGATGATGTGATGGTGAACGCAGATCCGGAAAGATCATATGGACTAGCCAGAGAACTGGAGTATATTTCCAGGGATAATCAAATTTTTTACTTTTGTGCTCGGCCAGATTCTCTGAAAATGTTTGAAGAAGCCGGAGTGGTATTCCAGCTGTATCAGCTGGAGCGGCTGCCTTGAGCAACCCGGGAACTCTAAATTACTGGCTCCGCTGCTAAAGAGTTCATTTCCTCTTGGCTCGCCCATATAAACTGATCCACGGGGCCGCTTCCCCTTCCTAATTGCCAGAGCGAACCCGCTTTGATGGTTCTGGTAATATATATTTTGGCAGTCTTTACTGCTTCCACCACGTCCATCCCTCTGGCTAAATTGGCTGTGATGGCCGCTGAAAGAGTGCATCCGGTTCCATGAATGTTGTCAGTTTGGATTCTTGATGCCGACAGCTTGAGAATCGTTTGTCCGTCGTAAAAAATGTCGGTACTCTCAGAACCGTGAAGGTGACCCCCTTTTATGAGGACGTATCGTGGCCCGAGCTTCTTGAACTGCCTGGCTGCAGAGATCATCTCCTCAAAATTAGTGGGCATCTTACCAAGCAGCGCTTTTACCTCGTAGAGATTCGGAGTGACGAGTGTTGCCCTGGGGATAAGTTTTTCGAGATATAAAGTTTCCGCGCCATTGTCAATTAGGCGGGTTCCGCTAGATGAGACAAGAACCGGATCCACAACCAGCCTTTCAAATGCACCGCTTGCGGCAAAATCCGCCACCAGGGAGATGTTTTCTTTGCTTGCCAGCATGCCGGTTTTTACTGCCCTAACCATGAAGTCGGAGATTATCGATTTAATCTGAGCTGAAACAAGTTCGGAAGAAATTGGCTGTGAGGCCTGAATTCCCTGGGTATTTTGGGCGGTCACTGCGGTTATTACTGTGGTTCCAAAGACTTTATTGGCAGCAAATGCCTTCATGTCGGCCTGAATTCCCGCACCAGCTCCGGAGTCTGAACCTCCAATAGTTAGGGCAACTGGTGGAGTTCTTTTTCGTCTCTCAGTAATACTCAACGGTTTTCCGCCCTTTGTTGGGTTAGCAATGTTGATGATTTCTGATTATTATTACGGACTGATTTGTATAATACTTTAGATCTTAGCCAATGTTGTTGATCCGCACCTACTCCCATGAAGCGGGTTTGACGTCCAGGTTGATCATTCCCTCGTTCGGAGAAGAAGCCTGGGCCCAATAACGTTTTGGTATACGGCCTGCCACTCTTGCTAAATGTCCTGCGTTGGCGGCGTTTGCTATAGCTTGAGCCATCATTAGCGGTTGTTTGGCTTTAGTTATGGCAGAAGCTACCAGAACCGCATCGCATCCTAATTCCATTGCAAACGTTGCGTCTGAGGCGGTGCCAATTCCTGCGTCGAGCACAATCGGCACTTTAGCATTTGAAACAATCATTTCTATGTTGTGAGGGTTTCTAATACCAAGGCCTGTACCGATTGGCGATCCCAGAGGCATTACGACCTCGGCACCACACTGTTCCAAGCGTTTCGCAATGACTGGGTCATCGTTTGTGTAGGCGAAAACTTTGAATCCAAGGTTTGCCAATTCTTCGGTCGCATCAAGGAGCTCAAACGGATCCGGCATGAGGGTCTTGTCATCTGCAATAACTTCCAATTTGAGATTATTGGTTTGCAATGCTTCCCTGGCAAGCTGCGCAGTCAGTATGGCTTCTCTTGCGTTGTAGCAGCCTGCAGTATTTGGTAAAACATTAACTTTCAGCTGTTCCAGAATCTTGTACAGCGAGTTAGAGCTTTGGGGATGGTAACGTCTGATGGCTACCGTTACCATCTCTGACCCTGACGCTTCGATTATCTCCCTAATCACCTGATTGGAAGGCGCACCGCCTGTACCCAAAATTAAACGTGAATTTATTTTGGCTTCACCGAAGGTGACTTGTTCTGGCAAGAAATTCATACATCACCCTCCCTGGGCAATGGAAATTAATTCAATTCTATCCTTATCGGCTAGGATCACCGAAGCCCATGTGCTTTTTGGAATCACACTACCATTGATCGCCAGAGCCACGCCGGCGTTTGGTAGCTCGAGCTGGCTGACAAGGTCAGCTACGCTGGAGTCTTTAATGATTTGCATGGTTGCTCCATTGATTGAAATTTTGACCACTTCCACAGAACCTAGCTCCCTGAGAATCTATCCATGCCAAATGGTGCTATTTCGGAAGGGATTTTACCAGAGTCGATCAAGCTGGCCAAGTGTTTGGAGACAGCTGCGCTGATAAGTATTCCATGACGAAAGTGCCCCAGCGAAAGAAATAGGTTCGAAGTCCCGAATTGTCCTACTATGGGGTAATTATCGACAGAACCCGGCCGGAATCTAACTAGATGCTCCCGGAAGTCTGCTTCTCCGATTTCCGGAACAATGGTAGTGGAGTTGGTCAGCATCTCGGCAATCGGCCGTATTCTGGCAGTGTTGTTGAAACCTACTTCTTCCTGGGTGGCTCCAATGACGATCTCCCGATCCTTTCTTGGGACCAGATATAACCCTTTGCTTTCGACTAAAGCTCTTATTACATGTGTGATTATATTTGCTCTTGGGCTGTCTACCCTTATAATCTGTCCTTTTACAGGACGAACGGTATTGTACAGGATTTGAGGCAGACCTGAAATTTCTTCAAGTTGAGCACCGGGGGCAAGAACGATAACTTCAGGACTGAGGACTTCGCCATCGTAAAGCGTAATCTGAAACTCATTTGTTTTATTTGGTGAGATGGCGGAGACAGTTTTTGCCACAAATTCAACATGGTACTTCTTCAGCGCCTCAAACAGCCCTTGTACAAGTAGCCGATTATTGACTTGTCTGTCTGATGAAATCAGGGCGGCAAACGACAGGGGACTGGTGAGTGCCGGTTCTAATTCCCTCAGGTCTGACCTGCTTAGGCGATTTACCTCGATTCCAAACTCTTTTTGGAACTCTGAGACTCGCTCCAACTCCAACGCATCGCTGGGATCGTACCCAATTACAATGGTGCCCTCAGTTCTGTAGCCTAAAGAGATATTGGAGTCCGCCTCAATTATTGACGCGAATTCCGGCCAGAGTTGGCTGGAATGCTGCATGAACTGTAAAAGTTGAAGTTCGCTGAAATTGACTTCGGAAGCCGGGGCCAACATTCCGGCGGCAGCGTGCGTAGCACCTAAACCGGGGTTTGGATCTATGACCGTGATCTTATGCCCAATCCTGGCAAGCCGGTAAGCCACGCTCAGGCCGGCAATTCCTCCGCCTACGATTGCAGTGTTGGTAAGTGACATCTAAAACATCCTATCGAGTAGGCGGAAGGTTGGCCAACAAATAGGTTGCTGAACCTAAGAAATGTACAGCTATGTTACCAATAAGTAGATATTGTCAATTTTCTTGGTTAATGTCCAACTTTAGCCCTGATGGAGTGGTTGAATTGAAAGTAGTAGTCCGACAAAGAGGGGGCCGCTGATGCGCTCAACAATGCAGGATGGAGTACTTTCCATTACTTCAATCTTCGAATTTGGTGCCAACCAATTCCCAAATTCCGAGGTGGTTACCTATCTTGGAGATGGAGACACTGTTTTTTCCTTTACAGAGACGGCGAAAAGGGTTAACTCGCTCGCAAACGCGTTGGCTTCGATTGGAGTTAATAGTTTTGATCGAGTCGGGACATTTGCATTCAATAACCAGCAACATTTGGAAGCCTATCTAGCAGTTCCTTCAATGGGCGCGGTGCTGCATACGCTTAACTTGAGGCTATTTCAAGAACAGCTTACTTTTGTCATAAATGATGCAGAGGATAAAGTTATCATCTCAGACGGTATAGTTTTGCCTCTTTTAGCTAAGGTCCTTGGCCAGACTCCATCTGTCCAGGCGCTCATCATTGTGGGAAGTTATGACCCTTCTATTTTGCAGTCATTTAATATAGACGTCTATGACTACGAGGAGCTGATATCAGCTCATAGCTCAACTTTCAATTGGCCTAAGATTGATGAGTTTCAGGCTGCAGCGATGTGTTACACCTCCGGTACTACTGGTAATCCAAAGGGGGTGGTCTACTCTCATAGGTCCACATGGCTGCATTCCAGTTCCGCCTGCACCGCGAATACTTTAGGTTTTAGTGATAAGGATATAGCTCTTTTGATTGTCCCGATGTTTCATGCCAACGGATGGGGAGTGCCTTATGCGGGGTGGATGTCTGGCAGCGACCTAATCATGCCCGGCCGATTTCTTCAGGGAGAAAATATTGCAAAAATTATTGAAAAGTACCGTCCTACAGTTTCCTCCGGAGTCCCCACTATCTGGAATGAACTTCTCCTCTACGGAGAGAGCCATAACCTTGACCTCTCTTCACTTAGGGGAGTAACCGCCGGGGGATCCGCAGTTCCTTTGAGTTTGATCGAGAGGTTCAAAGAACGATACCAGCTTGAGTTGTGGCAAGGCTGGGGGATGACCGAGACATCGCCGATTTGCACTGTCAGTATCCCTCCCAGGGGTGTTGACGAATCTCAAATAAATGGCTATTTGGTTACCGCCGGACGCCCATCGATGGGAGTCGAGATACGTATTGTGGATGACACAGGGAAGGCATTACCTCGAGGCATAGATAATATTGGCGAGATTGAAGTTAGGGGACCATGGATAGCAGCCAGTTACTATAAGTCCCGGGATCCAGAGAGCTTTGATGATGGCTGGCTGAAAACTGGTGATATGGGTACCCTGGACGATGAGAACTATCTAAGGATAGTCGATAGGACGAAAGACGTAATTAAGTCTGGTGGAGAGTGGATCTCCTCTGTGGATCTGGAAAATGCGCTAATGTCCCATCCTGATGTATTTGAAGCAGCGGTTATCGGGATTCCCGACGAAAAGTGGATCGAACGTCCACTGGCGTGTGTGGTACCACGGCCGGGATCAACCATTGATCCAGATTTACTGGTGGAGTATTTATCCCACCGCGTTGCCAAATGGTGGCTTCCGGAGCGCGTTTCCGTGGTAAATGAGATTCCGAAGACTAGTGTCGGCAAGTTCGATAAAAAGGTGCTCCGTACTGCTTTTTCAAGTGGCCAGCTGGAAACATTTCCAGTCCATAAGAAATGAATTGGTTACCGCTGCCTTCCTCAGTATCCGTGCAGTTGTAAGATGTCCAAGTATTTTTTACAGCAGGGAAGCCTATTGATCAATTTGTGCGACAAGCCCCTTCCTTATGGGAGGCGAGGGGGTCGAGTGGATACGGTAGGATTGGAAAGTATTGCACGAAAACAATTTTGAAACCGAAATCGAATCTTTGAATGTTGTGCTTGATCGCCTTGATGAGGCAGCTATGTCCTCCTTGCGACGCTTTATAGAGACTAAGGATCCTTCATTTAGAACGCTTGAGAAAAGAATTCATCGAGCACGGCGGTCGGTAGCGAGAGCTGTCAGCGAACTTGAAATGTCTAACGACATGGGGGATTCAGACCAATACGATTAGGATCGTTCCAATCGGCAGGTAAATATCATTAATCCAGTTTGACTTGACGGGTTAGTGTTTTCTTGTTTTTTTCGGCGAACTCTTAGTGGAGGTTCTTCGATCTGAGGTGCCGACAAAGTTTCGATAGCTGGCCACCAAGACTTCTTTTTGATATTGAGTCAGTTTCGGATCTGAATAAATTGCCGTTTCGACTGTGGCGGGAAGTTGATCTGGATGAGTAGTTGCGGAATCCTCGAGGAGTCCCAGTTGAGAGAGCAGACTATTCAATGAGAGGTTGAGGGCTTTAGCGATCGATCTTAGAATTCTTATCGACGGTTCGTGTAGACCCCGCTCTATTTGCGAAAGATAGGGATTGGAGATATTTGTACGTTCTGCCAGTTCCCGAAGAGACATTTGCGCCATCTTGCGTTGAGATTTTATGAATTCGCCTAGGTTCTGTTTTTGATTCTCAAATTTAGGGTGATCCTGGTTTTCGCTCACAGGTTCAGGTTAACTCGTCAACTCGGCTATCCGTTATAAAACAGTCAGAAAAGGAAACAACCCCAGGGGCATTGCCACCTGGGGTTGTTTTTAGATTTCTAGATCCCATTTGGGGGGAGGATCTAGTAAACCTACTAGCAGAGGGGGATCGCCAGTAAGTATGTTTAAATTATAGCAGCAATTGTTCGAACTATGCCAAGAAGCTGTATATTTATACAAATTCTCAGCTTTTATAGAAATTTCACTCAGCATAATAGTTGCTGATAGAAGCGGGTTAATTGCCTGGTAATCAGCTGTTATGATGCAAAACTATTAGTTATGTAACATATGTCACAGTGAACTCTATGATTTCAGTGGTCTCATTAGGTTGCCTTTTCTTTCTAAGAAGTGAAATTTCTGGTAGAAAGTATGTATGAATAGATCGATAGTTTTAAATCAGGTTGGTGACGAGCTTTCCACCCAAATAAAGGAGTTTCCTCAAAAGGAGTTCGAACAGAATGAGCTACTTGTGAGGGTTGAGTATTCAACGATCAATTACAAGGATGGGATGGTGCTAAAGGGCCTGGGTAAGTTGGTCAATAGCTATCCCCATATTCCCGGCATAGATGCCTGCGGAACGGTAATCGATTCTCAGGTTGACGGTTTCTCTGTTGGTGACCGTGTAATTCTAGGTGGACATCGCTTTGGAGAGATTTGCTGGGGAGGATATTCGGAGGTAGTAGGTGCGGCTTCTTCGATGGCGGTGAAGCTGCCAGATAACCTATCACCTCGGGACGCCATGGGGCTTGGTACCGCTGGGCTTTCTGCGATGCTTGCGATCAATGCTCTCGAATCCTTTGGCCTCAAACCCTCGGAAAAGGAAGTATTGGTAACTGGTGCGGTTGGCGGAGTCGGTTCAGTTGCGGTAGCACTTTTATCTAAGCTGGGGTATCGTGTCGCCGGGTCGACAGGAAGATCTTATGAAAGGTCATATCTTGAAAGTCTGGGTATTTCAACAATTTTAGACAGGAAAGAGCTTGAGGAACCAAGCACCCGTCCTCTGGAGAAAGTACGTTGGTCCGGATGTATAGATAATGTGGGCGGCGCCACCCTCTCTAGGGTGCTTCGACAGATGGGCTTTGGTTCTTCCATTGCTTCGGTCGGACTTGCCGGGGGATCATCCTTTGAAGGTACCGTAATGCCATTTCTGTTGCGGGGAGTAAATATTTTAGGTATTGACTCGGTTTCTGTTCCCCAGAAGTCAAGGTCCCGGGCATGGGAGAGGTTGGCTGAACTGTTTCCGCGCCCGGTTCTTGAGGAAATGATTGAGGAGATTGACTTAGATCAAGTCCCAGAATACGGCACCAAGATCCTCGCTGGTCAGATTAGAGGTCGGATTGTTGTAAAGCTCTGATTACCAAACTTCGCTATTTTATGGAATATACCGGGGAGGGTATCTGTTAAACTGTATGTTCGCTTAACAAAGGAGACGTTGTGCCAACCATTGAAGCTAATACAAGAGAAGCTTTTGAAAAAGAAGTGATGAATTCCGATCTTCCGGTAGTGGTGGACTTTTGGGCACCCTGGTGTGGTCCTTGCAGAATGGTGGCTCCTGAGCTTGAGACTTTGGCTAAAGAAAAAGAAGGCCAGATCAAGGTAGTAAAGGTAAATGTGGATATTAATCAGGAAGCCGCAAGCAAATATCAGGTTTTTTCGATTCCCATGATAGGACTGTTCAAATCCGGTGAGCTTGTTGCATCGTCGATAGGGGCAAAGCCAAAGCGTTTAATACAGGCTGACTTGGGTTTATAGACAGGCGCACGTTTTGGTAAACTGGTTTGGGATATGTCATAGCGATCCTGATCGAGGAGTCAGAGGGCAATTATCGAGGAGTTGTAAGGTGGGCGCCACCCAACAACTCGTTCAGCATCAACTCCTAGTTTTCTGGTAGGTTAATTTGTTATTGGTCGGAACTAATTGGATAAAATAAGTATCTGATTGTTCCTTGAATGCAGATTAAATTAAATCACCGGAACGAACTCTTCTTTCGCTGAGTTTTCAGTCAAGTGAATAATGAGGCACAGTCGAGCCTGAGTTGCACTATTGATTAGATGTCAGAATTAACTCGTGTAGGTTCAGGTAAATGAGAAGGGTATCAGCGTGTCTTTTAGAGGTAAGGTTTAGTGAGTGGCGAGGATGGATCTAATGAGTCAGAAGAATCTATTCCAGTTATAGCCACAAATGTTGCTTCGGTTGCCAAGGGTAGAATCGTAAAGGATGTCTTAGCCGCTATAACCGCGTCAACAAGTACCTCATTAGCAGTATTCCTTACCGGTGCTTTGGCAATCCAAATGCGAAATTCTCTACATTTCGGTGCCGGCGCATTTGGATTTGCTATTTCGATCTATTACCTAGGTGCAGCGCTGGGTTCGATTCCGTTTGGCCGATTGGCTGAGGCTATAGGCGGGATTCGTATCATGAGACCAACAGCTGTATGCACAGCATTTATATTGTTGGTTCTGGCGGTCACAGTCCATTCTTGGACCGAACTGGTGATAGTTTTATTTTTTGCTGGATTGCTCAGTGCTGCGATGCAAACGTCGTCGAATCTGTTTTTAGCCCGTCGTATTCCAGGAAACAGGCAGGGTTTCGCCTATGGTCTCAAGCAGGCTGCAATTCCATTTTCGGCACTTTTAGGTGGCTTGGCCGTACCATGGATTGCTCTAACGATAGGGTGGCGATGGGCGTTTGTCGGTGCGGCAGCAATTTCGGCCCTGGCTGCTCTGATAATTCCTCGTTCGCAGGTAAGTCTGGCTGACTACAGAGCTAGACGAAAGAATTTGGGTCCTCCCGAGGACCTCCGCCCTCTTATGATCATGGGGATTGGCTTTGGACTGAGCGTATTTGCTGCGACCGGTTTGACCGCGTTTCTGGTTACGTCAGGAGTCGCGGGAGGACTGGCAAAGTCAAGTGCTGGATTTGTGGCGGCTATAGCCGGAGCGATGGCCTTAATAATACGAATCTTATCCGGAGTTTTCGCAGACCGTAGAGGTAAGGGCCATTTCAAAGTGGTTGCGATTATGCTTGGTATTGGCTTTGTGGGTTTTCTGGGTTTGGCAATTGGGATGGGAACCGGGACCAAATGGCTTTTTATCGCCGGGGCAGTATTGGCTTTTGGAGCCGGATGGGGCTGGAACGGTCTTTTCAACTATGCTGTAATCATAACTCATCAGAGGGCGCCAGCCCGGGCTACCGGCGTTACCCAAGTTGGGGGAAGGTTAGCCGGAGTCTTGGGACCAGTGGTATTTGGTCTAATTGTTGCCCATGGTTCTTTCGCCTATGCATGGCTTGTGGATGGTTTTGTCTGCTTGATTGGTGCCGGGATAATATTATACGGTCGACTACTGATGCTGAGAGTTGGGCGATAATTCAGATTTATGAAATCTGAGGCTCAGACTGTCTTGTTTATGTCAATCCCGATCGGCAATTTGCCAATGTCGTAACCCAACAGTTCAACAGCCTTTTGAAATGCGAATCTATCGGTCATTCCAGAGGTAAATTCGACAGCATTTACAATTGCCTCGTCGGAACCGGCTTTGATATTCTCTGATAATCTGTTTCCAGTTTTGATTGGATTGAAGATGAAATATTCCACTAACTGTTTTAGTAACTGAATTACGGAAACTGATTGAGCTACCGATTCTGGTCGCATATAGATATTTTCGTAGTTGAACAGTCTGAGATCGGAGAGAACCTCAGAAGCCTGAGGTGATAGACCCACTACCCCTGTGTTTTGAACAGTTGCAATCACATCGTTAATTAGAAATCTCAAATGTTCGCTTCGACTGGTGCCAGCCATCGAAGCAACTGAAGCGGGGATATCATTAGGATTTACAACTCCCGATTTCATTGCGTCTTCAAGGTCGTGAGCGCAGTAGGCAATCCTATCCGCAAGTGAGACCACTACTCCTTCCGGAGTTGCTGGTTGTGGCCGTGACCAGGAATGATTACGGATCCCATCTAACGTCTCTTTGCAAAGGTTGAGTGAGGCAAGGCTATGATCTGCCCCCCAGACGGCATGATCAAAACTATCTGGCATAAATTGCGAAAATGCATCTTCGCTGGCGTGCCCACCAGGTCCATGGCCACAGTCATGCCCTAGTGCTATTGCCTCGGTAAGTGAGTTGTTAAGCCCAATTCCCTGGGAAATAGCTCTTGCCACTTGTGACACTTCCAGCGCGTGCGTAAGACGGGTGCGCTGGTGGTCTGAAGGAAATATGAACACCTGAGTTTTGCCGGCTAGTCGGCGAAATGAGGTGGAGTGAAGGATGCGGTCCCGGTCACGCTCAAAGCAGGTCCTAATGGGATCAGGATCTTCGGGGATCAGCCTTTCGCCGGCACCGGAAGCCAATGTAGCTCCATCGGCCAGCGTGGAGCATTCCAGATTCTCCCGTTCCAGGCGGGTAATTTTCTTGGATATTATTCTCGCTAGTCGATACTCGAAATGGGCTGCAATAACATTATGAGATATCTCAAATCCATAAGAAGTACCTATCCATTTGCCAGATCTATCCTCTTTTGTGGTTTCAGTAACAGCTTTCATATGACGCCTCTATCAATACCTTTTTAACTACATTATTTCGCCCGGTTGTGACAATCAGGTTGGGAGGTTGAAATCTTGAATTGCGACCCGCCAAGTGATGGAGAGAGAGTTTTCTGCTCTCGATTGTAGTGGCATTCTAACTTTTGGAAATTCGCACCGTCTTGGTTTTGAAACTCTCCATTAGAGCTAGACCAGGAGAGCGTTTTAGTCCAGGTGTTCAAAATTAGAGTGATGTATTTTGTTTATTTATATCAGTCTTTGGTTTCATCGAGTTATAAATGACGGAGAGGAGTCTTTGCACAACTAGCGGTTCTAACTATTGTTGTTGTATGCATGCTATACTTAGCATGAGGTTTAGATCACAAGGAGCTAAAGATGGGTAGTAAAGATGGTGCTCAAAAGCTAAATAAACTATTTGAAACGGGCATTTCAGTTGCCAAGATGGCCCAAGCCAGAGCTGAGGAAGTCCTAAAGGATGCGGCTCATATTTCTGAGCTGCAGAGAAACCAGATGAAAGATCTTTTAGAGGAGACTGCAAGAAAAAGTAAGCAGAATACTGAAGTCTTGATCAAGTCGCTTCGCAAGGAAATGGAAAGACAGATTCGCTCCGCAAACTTGATATCAAGAGATGAAGTTGTCAAGCTCAGCGACAAGGTTTCAGCTCTAAGTCGTGAGCTGGGGAAGGTTTCGATTCTAAAGGATGAGATTGCTAAACTTAATGAAATCCTAAGTACTCTCCTAAAGACGGTTGCTAAACCCGGTGAAGAATCTGGTTCTACAAGCACGAATAATACCGCTTCAAGTACTGAAAGCTCAGATATTGATACTTCTGTGCAAGCGGCCAAGCTAGAGAATCCAAAGCCGAGTGGAGCGAGGGCTAGAACGTCAACGTCAAGCTCTTCAAGAAAGACAGCCGCGTCTTCGACACGTCGAGCGTCTCAGCCATCGGCATCCCGACGCAGTAGGAGTACGAAGAGCGTTGAAGGCGAGAAAAGTGATGACTCAGACAAATCGGAACCAAAACCGTCGTCTTCCGATTGATTTAGTTCGGTTTAGACCGATTTGCCTAGGAGCGTGAGTCAGTATTCATTTACTAACCGTCCTTACTGAGTTCAGATATCAGACATTATTGGAATAGTAATAAGTTCGTTTTTGCTCCACAAGTCCATATCCCATCGACTAGAATATAGCTATGACCTGCGATTCTATCAATAATCGACTGCTTGACACCACAGATAGGAAGCTTGAAAAGCCACCAGTAAAGTCCAAGGTTCCAGCCGGTGTCTCGAAGACCTTCCGCTCCTATGATCAAGATCAGATGTTCCTACTCCCTCCA
>JAKBSX010000424.1 GCA_021844725.1 Actinomycetes bacterium
GCACAATCGAACTCACACGTCACATATCGGATCCGAATTTTCATCTGTCGACATAATGGTTGAACTCTATTACGAGATAATGAAAACAGACCATTCACGTGCCGATTTTATTGACAGCGATTATTTCATACTCAGCAAAGGTCACGCTGCGCCTGCGCTATACGACATACTATACAGAAGGGGATTTATCGGCAAGGAAGTGTTTGACTCCTACGGGGTCAATGGAACGATATTGGCAGAGCATCCCAACATTGAGGTTAAGGGTGTGGTCTGCGCCACCGGCTCGCTTGGGCATGGTCTTCCTATTGGCTCAGGCATAGCCTACTCTCTGATGAAGATGAAAAAATCACAGAGGGTATTTGTTCTGTTGAGTGATGGCGAATGCCAGGAGGGCTCAACAATTGAAGCGGCCAACTTTGCAGGTCGGATGAAGCTCGACAACCTTGTGGCCATTGTGGACAATAACGGGCTACAGGGTTTCGAGAGAACGTCGAACATACAGAAAATAGAGGCTGTTCACGCAAAATTTTCTTCCTCCAACTGGTCTGTTGCTGAAATCGACGGGCACAATTACAGTGAGATGAAGGAATCCTTTTCACGGATACCACTTGAAGCCGAAAAACCTTCGCTTTTCATTGCAAACACTGTCAAGGGCAAAGGTATCAAAGCAATGGAAGACAGACTTGAATGGCACTACAGATCGCCATCCGACACGAACGTTGATGAATTCATCAAAGAACTGGAAGTGCGCCGATGAGAACAGCTTTTGTCAGGGAACTTGAGATCTTGATGAAAAACGAAAATACATATCTGCTTACAGGAGACCTTGGCTTTTCTGTTTTTGAGAATATCAAGGAGATGCACCCTGACAGATACATCAACATGGGTGTCGCAGAACAGAGCATGCTTGGAATGGCGGCTGGCATGGCATTAACTGGAAGAAACGTTTTCGTATATTCGATAATCCCATTTCTCATCTATCGCCCCTTCGAACAGCTGAGGAACGATATCTGTTACCAGAACCTCCCTGTGCGACTCGTGGGAGTAGGCGCGGGCTTCTCATATTCTGATGCGGGTTTCACTCATCATTCAATTGAGGATTATGGAATATTGTGTTCACTCCCGAATCTGACAATACTTTCCCCCTCGGACCCGAATGAAGTTGCTGAACAGATGAGACAATTACGTTCAATTAATGGACCATCCTACATGCGTCTTGCAAGAAACGGTGAGCATGTCTTGCACAGCAAACACAATGAGTTGAGAATAGGCAGGGCACTTGAAATATGCAAGGGTGAAGATGTACTGATTATATCCACGGGTAGCATTTTGGAAAAAGCTATCGCGGTTTCCAAGCTACTGGAAGATGAAGGCTACTCGACAACTATCCTGGATTACCATACACTCAAACCGTTCGATGAAAACTCATTGATCAGGCATGCGCAGGACAAGAAGCTTATATTGACGATTGAAGAGCACCTTATCGCGACAGGACTGTATTCCATAACACTTCAAGCTCTGTCCAAGAGTGGAATTAAGAGTAAAGTCGTGCCATTCGGGATTAGCGAACCGTATTTTCACAGTTACGGCACAAGAGACTTTATGCTGAGACAGTACGGTATCGACACTGCGAATATCTACAAAACCGCCAGAGACACGTTGAAGATGCATAATCATGTCAGATCTAGCTGAATTCTACAGAAACAAGAGAGTGTTAGTCACCGGACATACAGGCTTTATCGGCTCATGGCTCACCAAATGGCTTGAGATGATGAATGCCGAAATTTGCGGATGTTCGCTAGATCCGCCGACGAAACCCAACATGTATGGTGTTTTAAACCTAAAGAGAAAAATAACAGATTTGAGGATAGATGTCCGTCACAGAGATCCTCTACGGAAGGCGATATTTGAATTCCAGCCAGAGATAGTATTCCATCTTGCAGCTCAACCCCTTGTTCTGGAATCATTCGACAATCCTGTGGATACATTCGAAGTCAACGTTATTGGCACAGTCAATATTCTTGACTGTTTGAGGAACACAGACAAGTTGAAGTCGATTGTGGTGGTTACCAGCGACAAAGCATACCGCAATGAGGAATGGGTTTACCCGTACAGAGAAACTGATTCCCTAGGTGGCAAGGATCCATACAGCGCCAGCAAGTCCTGCCAGGACATAACTGTTACCTCTTTCAGGGATAGCTATTTTTCAGATGCTGGTGTCGGCATCTCCTCAGTTAGAGCAGGAAACGTTATTGGAGGTGGAGATTGGGCAAAAGATAGGATCGTACCTGATCTTGTCAGGAGTATTGTGAAAGGGGGGACAGCATCATTAAGAAACCCGGATTCAATCAGACCATGGCAGCATGTCCTCGAGCCCGTACGTGGCATGCTCATGCTCGCTGAAAGAATGTGGGGGAATGCTTCGTACTCGGGCGATTGGAACTTCGGACCGGATAATCGGCACAGGATAAGCGTAAAAGGGCTTTCGGATAAGTTCATCAAATATTGGGGAAACGGAAGTTACAAGATTCAAAACGAGCGCTGTGTAAAGGAGTCGAATTACCTGCAACTTGACATAAGTAAAGTAGAGCAGAAATTGGGATGGGCCCCAATTTACGACATAGACATATCTGTTAGAAAGACAGTCGAGTGGTATAAACGATATTACAGTGATAAACACCATTCAGAGAAAATGACTGCAGAACAAATCACATCCTATTATAATAGTTGGACTGAGCTTCAATGAATGATGACGACCATCGAAATCTTCTGGGAATATGTATACCGACCTATAACAGGAGAGCCTACTTGAGATATTGCTTGGACTCCATTATATCTGAATTTTCCAAATTCAACTTTCCGATTTACATCTCAGACAACGCATCCGACGATGGTACGGAAGAGGATATCATTCGCCTCAAGCAAACATATGAGAATATCACATATGCCAGAAATTCCATAAACATCGGACCTTATAGAAACATCCTGAATGTAATTAGCATGGCGAATACAGATTACATTTGGTTGATGGGCGACGACGATGCCATAAAAGAAAATAGTGTTTATGAAATCGTGAAACTCCTACAGAACGATTTTGATTTTATTGTGCTTAATTCTATTTCCTGCAGCAATGATCTCAAAAGAGTCAAGGCAGATAAGATTATTAAATGTTCGAACAATAAACTTTATCCTCGTGGAAGTCATGACAACCTATTTTATGACCTCAGAAAGTGGTCATACCATGGATATATGTCGTCCATGGTAATTAGGCGCGATCTGCTATTGAACGTTATCCCAGATTATGAAGACAAACGATTCGTGCTTTATGATAATTCATGGCTGCCACTCGCGATGTTTTATGAAGCAATAAAAGGCGAATCTGGCATATTCATGTGCGAGCCTGTCGTATTGAATAGGGATAACACGAGACATTCTGGGAAAGATTTTTGGAACTACACATATGTTGATCGCATTATGGCATATGAATATTTACATCTCAAAGGGTATACCCACAAGGTTTTAAAAAAATCGCTTAATTTTAATATTGCAGGAATGATTTTCATTGCTACTGTGGCGAAATACAGAGACACCAAAACGTTTATATTTAACAAATTCATAAAAACAAATAAGCTTATTCCATTTCACATCAAATTGGTAATAATAGCCATTGACAAAATGCCGTCACTGGTTGTGATGAAAATTGCCAAGGTCATCAATAATATAGTCCCATTTTCCGAAGTTCGTGAATAGCTTATCCTCGAATTAATTTCGCAGCCTTGAGCTTGAGCGCTTCCATCTCAGAAACAATCTCTTCCACTGTCAATCAATTACACAGTAAGCCGGGGAATGACGATGAAAAGCATGCAAGGATTGCAATTAGGGAGTGTTAATTAATAATCGCTTTATTTCTCCTTGTTGCGAACTGGCAGTATTGAATAGTTCCATTCACCATGGAATTTGTCAGGACGCAGATTTATACGTGCCATCTCCTCGTCTGTAATCTTCCTGCCTTCAGGATATTTCCCTTTGTCGAGTTCGGCGCGAATACGCAGCCCTTCCT
>JAKBSX010000425.1 GCA_021844725.1 Actinomycetes bacterium
AAGCAAAGGAGGGAAGGAATGCTGAAAAGGCTAGACTACTTGCCAAGAGGTACTTTGATGTCGAGACGATTCACATCGTAACAGCTCAGTAGAATTTCGGAATATCGGGGTCGCTATATTTTTATAAGATTCAAGGAGGAAATGTTCCACTTTGTCCAAGTCAAAGTCGCCTAAAGGCGAGTTCGCAGCCAGAAAGCAACACCAGAAGAGGCAGAGACTCCGCTGGTCCGACAAATACTATAAACGGCGAATGTTGATGCTGGACAAGAAGGCGGATCCACTTGAGGGCTGTCCACAAGCGAGAGGCATTGTTCTTGAAAAGGTTGGAGTTGAGTCCAAGCAGCCCAACTCTGCTATCAGAAAATGCGTCAGAGTTCAACTGGTGAAAAATGGAAAGCAGATTACTGCTTTTCTCCCTGGAGACGGTGCATTGAATTTCATAGACGAGCATGATGAGGTTGGTGTTGAGGGAATCGGTGGCTCGATGGGTCGAGCGATGGGAGACATTCCAGGAGTGCGGTGGCAGGTCTTCAAGGTGAACGATGTTTCGCTGAACGAATTGGTCTACGGACGAAAGGAGAAGCCGAGGCGCTAGAGAAAATTGCCTGAAAGTAAACTCTTGCTGTTTGAAAAATGGGACCTCGCAGGGATAAAAGTGCAGGATGCAGGCTTGCAGAAGGCTATTTCGCTGAAACCTACTATTGCAGTAACCTCGATGGGTCGCCATGAGCACAAAAAGTTCGGGAAGCTCGACGTGAACATCGTGGAGCGTCTTGCTAACAACATCATGCACTTTGGCAAGAAATACGCAAAGAACGCGGGCCGCATGGGTGGCAAGAAGCAACGGTCTCTCAAAATTGTGGGCGCCGCGCTCGACATAATTTCGTTGAAGACGGGACAGAACCCTGTTGAAGTCTTGGTTAGAGCGGTTCAGAACTCTGCACCAAACGAGGACACAACAAGAATTGCGTATGGTGGTGTAGTCTACCATGTCGCGGTCGATATAGCGCCGAGCAGGAGAGTTGACCTTGCTTTGCGATTCATCAGCGAGGGCCTGCGGGAAGCCACCTTTTCGACGGAGAGGAACATCGAAGAGATACTCGCCGACGAGATCATATTGGCAGCAAACAGTGACACTAACAGTTTCGCTATTAAGAAGAAGAACGAGCAGGAAAGAATAGCAATGTCCTCACGTTAGGGGACGTTGCTATCCGCAGACGTTTCCAGAATTCTCGCGAGCTTTCTCCTGTCTCGCATTTGCGATCGTCAATCTGCGACATTCTTGCAAGGCGAGCCGGGGGAACACATCCGCGAACGTGTGTATCTTTGTTGGGCGTTGCAGGTGCGAGATCAAAAATGATTGAACTCATTGGACCGCTCTCTGATTCCTTCTCAGCATGCAGTCGATAACGAGTCTAATTTCTTCTCATTTCGCGCACAACACTTAAAAACGCTGAAGCGAAGATACGGCGTTACTTTAGGTGCGATTAGGTAATGGCAGACAAGCCCCACTTGAATCTGATAGTCACGGGCCATGTTGATCACGGCAAATCAACCACAATGGGACACTTCCTGTTCGATATGGGGGCCGTAGACCAGAGGACAATTGATGAATACGCAAAGGAATCGGAAAAGACTGGCAAGGGTGATACTTTCAAGTACGCTTGGGTCATGGATAGCCTCAAAGACGAAAGAGAAAGAGGAGTCACCATCGACCTAGCTTTCCAGAGGTTTGAGACCCAAAAGTACTCTTTCACGCTTATCGACGCTCCAGGACACCGCGACTTTATCAAGAACATGATTACTGGCGCCTCTGAAGCCGACGCGGCAGTGATCCTCGTGTCAGCAAGGAAGGGAGAGACGGAGGTCGGAACTGGCGCGGGCGGACAAACCAGGGAGCATGCGTTCCTCCTGAAGACTCTAGGCGTAAACCAAGTTGTGGTTTGCATCAACAAGATGGATGACAACATGATCAACTACGGCCAGCCTCGGTACGACGAAGTCAAAGGAGAGATGGAGAAGCTCTTGAGAGCTGTGGGCTTTAACATCGCGAAGATCAGATTCATCCCCGTCTCTGGATGGACTGGAGACAACCTTGTGAAAAAGAGCGACAAGATGCCGTGGTACAAGGGACCAACTCTGAAGGAAGCTCTCGATGAATTCGAGGTACCAAAGCCTCCAACTGACAAGCCGTTGCGCATCCCGCTCCAGGACGTTTACTCGATCACCGGCGTCGGGACTGTTCCAGTTGGAAGAGTCGAGACAGGCAAGATGAAGGTTGGGGATCAGGTAATTGTCATGCCAGAAGGTTTGACTGGGGAAGTAAAGTCCATCGAAACCCACCACACTCCGATGCAGGAAGCCATTGCAGGAGACAACATCGGGTTCAACCTGAGAGGAATTGGTAAGGGCGAAATCAAGAGAGGCTCTGTCTTGGGCCCGGTTTCGAATCCACCGACAATCGCGAAGGCCTTTAGAGCGCAAATCATTGTTGTGCATCACCCGACCGCCATCGCTGCAGGATATACTCCAGTGCTCCATGCGCACACTGCGCAAGTAGCTGCGACAATCACTGAGATTGAGGCAAAGCTCGACCCGAGAACTGGCCAGCCAACGGAGGAAAAGCCAAAATCAATCAAGACTGGCGACTCTGCAATAGTCATAATCAAACCGCTACACGCGGTCTGCATCGAGACCTTCAAAGAGTACCCTGAACTCGGACGATTTGCTCTGAGAGACATGGGCACCACAATTGCCGCAGGCGTCGTAAGAGAAGTCACCGAGAAGGGCACGGCCGAGAAAGACAAGGTTGTAGCAAAGGCATAGGCCCTCACAAGAGAGCCTTTTTTTCCTGCTCTCAAACTCCTGCTTTTTTCGAAAGCTGGCAGAGTACGATCTGCCTCATCTTTTTCAACCAAGTGCACTTGCTTTACCTGAATTAGAGCCTGAGAGAGCTCTTGCAACTGATATCCATGCGTCCCTCACGTTTGCAGGGTTGTATCCGCCTCCGCCCATTGCAAGAATCCTCCCGTCGCAGACTTCATGCGCAAGATCATGGAGCTTCGAGGCAGCGTATGAATGGGCCTTGTACGAGTATGTCAGGTGAGTTATCGGGTCCCCTGCGTGTCCATCTGCGCCGCACTGAAGAAAGATGAATTCTGGTTTAGAGCGGTGAATGAATTCCTCCGCCCTGTCAAAAGCCCTGATGAATTCTCTGTCGCCTGAACCAGGCATCAGCGGCAGATTCAGTTTCGTGTCCCTTGCGGATGCCCTCCCAGTCTCATTCTCTGAGCCTGTCCCCGGGTAAAGATAGCGGCCGTCTTCATGAATATCTGCAATTGCAACTCTTGGATCAGACTCAAAGCCGTAGAAGACACCATCTCCATGATGAGCGTCAATGTCCACGTATGCAACCTTCGAGAGCCCCGACTCAAGAGACATCGAGATGACAATGGCGGCATCGTTGAACACGCAGAATCCCCCTGCACGTTCGCGCCGCGCATGATGCAACCCTCCAATCGGATTGAAGAAATGATCGAGCTTCCCGTCCATGATCAGCCGAAAGCCGTTCAGCGTATTCCCGACTGGAAAGAGTGATGCCTCGAAGACTCCTGGGAAGGAGGGGGTGTCGCCGTAGTCGAGAGTGCCAGCGCCCGTCTTTGAAGACTCCTTGACAAAGCCGACGTACTCGGCGGAGTGAAAGAGAAGGAGCTCACTTTCCTTTGCTGGCACGGGCTTTACAATCGAAATCTCTGCATGCTTGGTTGCCAGTTCTCCAAGGCGGCGACGGAGCGCCTTCCAGATCCATCGCAGTTCCAATTTCTGATCAATAGGACGAGCCACAACTGGCGGCGAGCGGGATTGGGCAGTGAAAAGCGAGCCTGCAGATTGGGCGTTTCGTACGGCGAAGAATCAGATCTGTATTCTTTCCCGAGAGGGCATCCGATGAACAGCTCAAGGACAGCGCTCTTCGGAGAAGCGCTCGGAGAACTGGCAACCAAGCATGCAGAGATTTCGATTGTAAAGCCCGTGCCAGCAAAGGAAAGTGAGCTCCTTCT
>JAKBSX010000426.1 GCA_021844725.1 Actinomycetes bacterium
AGAAGGATTCCAGACGAACTTAAATCTGTCGTCTTTTAGCTCCAACACAAACTGAGTGACCAATGAGGAATGATACGATAATCTCGACAAGAGAAATAAGTCTGCTGAATGAATGTTCACATCTTTCGGTGAAGATATATGGAATTACATTTATCTATCTCAGTGGTGATCCCCACTAAGAACAGATGTAGTGACCTTACTAGATGTCTAGATTCTCTGCTTGCACAGAGTGTCAAGCCCGCAGAAATCATAGTGGTGGATAACGAGTCCTCCGATGATACAGTATTTTTGAATGAGAAGTATCCTGAAGTGCGCTTTTTGAGAAATCATGTGCCCAACATCCCGCGTTCCCTGAATTTGGGATGGCAGTTTACTCGCAGTGATTATATTGCGTTTCTAAACGATGATACTCAAGTGCCAAGTACCTGGATAGAAGAATTATCTCACTGGCTTAGCATTTTATCAGATTTCGGTGCGATGGGGGGACCGACAATTGATATGAGAAGAAGAGTACAAGCCGAGCTGTTGCACAAGAAGAGCTTCTGGCTCCTCTTTTATGATAAGTTCATGATGGATTCCGAATTGCTGGAATTTGGAAGGCTAAACGAATGGGGCGGGTACAGTATTGGGAATGAGTATCCATCAGTTCCAACTCAGGTACAGACTCTCACAGTTACAAACATGATGATTAAGCGTAATCTTCTTGAAGAACTAAATGGCTTCGACGAAGATTTTAATTTCAGCAACTATGATGGAATGCTGTTCATATTGATGAACAGGCTAAAGAAGAAGATGTATTTCATACCAATAACCCCGGTCCTTCATTTTGTCAATCCACTTGGGTCAACGAGATCACCGTATTTTCTGGCCCGTGACTACGCGATATTCTACTCCAAATTGATGCCTATGACCCTACAGGAACGGATGAAGCTTAGATTCAATGAATTGTTTTTTGTTCTATCCTGGCTCTTGAGGAGCGATTCAGATCGCTGCAGAGTATTTCTATCAGCCATACAAGGTTTCCTGTCAGGAATAGATTACATCCGCAGAAAATCTACAATGAATACGATCGAGAAGCAATGAACTCTGCCAACCGACAAATATTTTGCTGAATTTTATATTGGCGCTTCTTGTCACTGAGCTTCGGAGGATGTGTTTTTTAATGAAATCGAGTATTAGAGAGACTCGTCCAGGAAATGTGCTACACTATCCCACCCTACGTGTCGACGATCTTATAGTAGAGTACAGGAATATGGAGAATCTCTTCGGCATCATTGAGAATTTCGTCCTTGACATTTATGAATCTTCATCACTATCTTGCGGAGGTGTGGTCATTGACATTGGTGCTGGAATAGGTGATTATTCGCTTCTCGCGTCAAAAAAAGTTGGAAAAAAAGGTAGAGTCATTGCAATAGAGCCGAACCCATTTGATTATGAAATCCTGCTTAAGAACATAACTGCCAATTCTGCAACGAACGTTTTTCCGATTAACGTCGGGATCAGCAATTCTCATGGTTACGACTCTATCGAATTTGCAGGAGAAAGATTCACTTTTGCCACAATGCTCCTTCGTGAAGTATTAAGGAAATTCGATGTCCGATTATATCAACTTCCTTCGTATTGCAAAATCGATGTTGAAGGTTATGAAACACGGATAATTCAAGAGTCTGCCGACGTCATGTGTGGATTTGATGAAATAGCAATTGAATTGCATGGAACTAAAACAAGCATTGATGACCTGCTTTTGCCGCTCGGGTTCAGATTCAGATCAATCAAGCACTTCAATCTTCGCCACAAAATGCTCAAACATGCAGTATTTCATCCGTTACTCAGCTATGATCTCTATACACAAGTAAAGTTCAACTTGAAAAGACCATTGATAAACTACTTGTTAGGTGACTTCGATATAGTTAGAAAGTCTGGTCTAATGGTCGGCAAGTATGTAAAAGACAACTCATCCAGATAATTAGTTCGAACGGCATTGGTAGGATGCCACAATGATTGAATAACGGCAATCGTGATTTTTTGAAGGGAAAGTCATCCAATAATTGTTATTCGACTTCAGCGGTTATCCATAGGAGTGTTGACTTATCTGTGACAAATTCGTTGCCTGGAAGCGGTATATTGTATAATGATAAGTCTGCCTTCAGATTCCATATCAAGATAATATGCATAATGGTCTTGTACAATCCAGATGATAGAATCATGGCTTCTGTCAACTCAATTGTTGAATTGGTGGATAGGATTTACCTGGTTGATAATTCATTATCTCCTTCACCCTATCTCGAGGAATTGGCTTCCGACCCTATTATCGGTTCCAATATTCTCTTGATAGAAAATCACGAAAATGTCGGATTGGGAAGAGCTCTAAATACTGGAGTTAACAAAATCCTTGCTGATGATTCTTCTTCATTCATTCTTCTGTTGGATCAAGATAGTATTGTTAATAAATCCGTGCTAAGAGAAATTCTGTTTAAGTTGACAACGAGATGGCAAGATAACATTGGAATCGTAGGATTGTCCGCCAAGAATAGAAATCGCACCTCTGAACCACGCTTCACACGCGTTGATCGACATATCACAAGTGGGAGCATCATTAATCCTAAAGTCTTCCAAAAAGTGAGATTCAGGGAAGATTTCTTTGTCGACATGGTAGATGTCGAGTTTTGCTATGAGGTTAGACGTCTCGGTTACGATATATTAGAATACACTGAACAAGCGCTGGATCACAGACTCGGACTTACCAAATGGAAATTCAATTATGAGCCGCACTTCCGATTGTATTATATGATTAGGAATTCCACAGTAATGTTAAAGGAGAGGCATTTAGGAATTCTAGTCTTTCTGAAGTGGAACCTTCTTTTTTCATTGGCATCTGTGATCGGTAATGGGCCTATGTCTACCGCATCGGCTATATTCTACGGTGTAGTTGACGCATTATCTAATAGGCTTGGAAAATGTCAGAGACCGTTGAGCATGTGAGCCATGGAATAAATGTGCGACAGAAATCAACAGTTGTGACGTCATTAATTATATTCTAACCTGTTTAGCGCAGGGACCTACCACCTACGTTGTTTCCTCCCTGAGCAGGTCCTTCATATCGGCCTTTTTCAGTCCATCCCTGATAAAATCTGTAACATTGAGATACCATGTGCGCCGCTGACCGCCAAGACTCACGACAGTCCTCTGCACACGTGCGAGTTCCTTTAGCAGCCTTTCCTGGTATGAGGCGAGTTCATCATCATTCACCCCTCCCTGCTTCAGCCTCCATCTGAGTGCAACCTCCAGCCAGTACGCAAGGAGGCAGACGAACATGTACGCCCTGACCCTTCTCTCGCGCCTGTGCCTGACAGGCTCGAGTTCCGTTGATGTTTTCAGTGTGCGGAACACCTTCTCGACAAAGTCCTTCTCCATGTATGCCCTGAGCACTTCCGCCGCACTCATTGAACCGTCGGTGCACAGCAGGAGATACCTGCCGTCCTGTTTTGCCGCCGCTGCTATGGTCCTGTCCCTGTATGACCATCTGACTTTCGGCGCCGTCCCGCGCGATACACGCACATCGACATACTCCTTCCACGGACCGAGTATGCCGCCGATTGCCCTGTGCAGCCTTGCCTCTGACCAGTCTGCACCCTTGACAGACAGTGCTGTAAGCGCTTCCCCTGCTTCGGAGAGTTCCCTGTTCCTCTCTTCCCTGTCGTTGAATTCACGCTCTGCACCCGTGTACACTGTGAGACGGCGCCGTTCACCGAACAGTTTCGCTTCCACACCGGTGGCGTAGTAGCCTCCGGACTTCGAACCGCAGACATAGTTTGCCGGTGTTTCCGGCACATCGGCACTGTCGATTACCGCCTTCACATCCTTTATGTGTTTGTAGACGCCGCCGAGCATGTGCCACCCTGTGCCCCTTACCTCATCAACAATCTGCCTGCCGACGAGGCCGCGATCGACAATGAGCAGGCCGGGCTTGATGCCGGAGTGCTGCAGCTCGGCGAGCAGGTTGCGCATCGTTCCCTTGCCGTTCCTGTTTCCATGATAGACGAAGTGGGTCA
>JAKBSX010000427.1 GCA_021844725.1 Actinomycetes bacterium
GAATCGCCTCAGCCTGGTACAAGAACTGCGAAAATCACTAGAATCCGACGAACTTCAAATGCATTATCAGCCGATAGTCAACCTCACCACCAATCAAATTGTTGGAGTCGAAGCATTGATGCGATGGAAGCATCCAAAAAGCGGCTTTATTGCTCCGGATATTTTTATTCCCCTGGTTGAACGGAGCAGGCTGATCTTCGACCTAGGTTCCTTTGCCCTTAAAAGGGCGGTCAGCGAGGCAGCAGCGTGTTTCAAACTTTATGATGCGGATCATCTGAGCATTGCGGTCAATCTGTCTCCGTACCAATTCTACGATCCACTATTAACTAAATCCATCGAAGAAACTCTTGAAGATAATGACTTCGAACCCGGCCGTCTGGTGCTGGAAATTACCGAAAACGTGGCTTTTGAAGATATCGACAAAGCTGCAAAAATAGCTTCACGTTTGAGGGACCTCAAGGTAGTACTTGCAATAGACGATTTCGGCACCGGGTATTCCGCACTCTCGAACTTTACGCTGTTGCAACCCAAAATCATCAAAATCGACAAATCTCTGGTTCAATCATCCAACACCATGCCAAACGGTGCACGTCTTTTAGAGGTTATGGCTTCCATAGGCACAAGCCTTGACGCGATGGTGATCGCCGAAGGAGTGGAGACCGTAACTCATCTCCAGATTCTTCGTGAACTGGGTTACGCCTACGGACAAGGTTACTTATTTTCACACGCGGTCAGCTCCGTTGAGTTGGTTAATCTGCTCGAGAAGAGGCTCGCCCCTGATGAAAGTGAACATGCCTGGTCCACTTAAGTTGACGTTTGACGGGTATGTAATGAACCACACAACCATATCAAGTGCAGTTGAGATCGGAAGACTGGCTGGCTTAGCTCAGCTTTATTTAGTTATGCCAAGGTCAAAGATCGAAAATCCAGCAATACTCCACCCCTTAAAGGCATCCATGACCAAATATTTCGCAAGATGCACCGTATCGAGCTGTATCGAAAGGGTGGCTTGCAGACAGATTGCAAAAAAGCAGGCCGACTTTGGTTTGCAAGTAGGATCGACCCGAGATGCTTTTCCATCCGGACTCGATCCACTCGCTGGCACCAGACCGTCATCTTAAATAATAAGCTAGAGCCTTCCAGAGCATCAGTGCTTCCCTGGGGCGATTCGACCGCAATGTATATCTGCAGATAACTGGCTTTTACCCAGAACCACCAACCGCTGCAATCAGAGCAGGGCTGATCCGTCGGCCCTGGCTCGGTGTCGTGCTAATTCCACCAGGAAGTAAATCTCGGGTTTTGCCGGCCCCTTTTCTACCAAGAAACTGGGGGGACAATTTTGAACGGCACGTGTTCATGCGCCAGTGCCCACCCAAGGGCCACGGGGGACTTGATGAAGTGATTCTGCCCCCGCTTCTGTGATCAACACCAGTTGCCCCGTCTGAACTCCAGCAGTATGATCAAGTGAGGTGACATTGGGTTGTATGACCAGTGTCATACCTGCCTTTAGTTCGAGTTCGGGTAATTTACCAGCCGGGCGGCTCCGGGAACCAAGCACTGGAGGCAGGTATCCACCAACGAAACCGTGCACCAGATCGTCAAGCGTTGTAAATCCCGACTCTTCAATTATTCGTGCCGCGTCGACAATTTCTTCGGGTGTAGTTCCCGGACCAAGGCTTTCAAAAATAGCGTCAAACGCTGCGTCGGCTACAGCATGCAGGTCATTGTAAAGCGGAGATAATTTTGAGCTCATCGTCATTGTTCTTAGCACCTGCCCTGGATAACCCTGAAAGGCAGCACTAATCTCTGTAACGATTACATCTCCATGGTTTACTTTCGCTCCGACTGTATGTTGCACTGGTGCACCGCGGTGTGGGAAATCCATCGAGGTGATACCGAAGTAATGAATATGCGTCACTCCTCCAAACGGAATATAGGCCCTTTCAACCAAGTCTGCTAGCTGATGATCCAGGAGGCCAGGTACAAGATTATCCCTTAGGGCCAATACTCCAAGATCAGTCAAACGCGCTCCAATACGTATTCGTTCGATTTCTTCAGCTGATTTTGTGAGTCGTAGCCGTGTGTACTCAGCATCAAGTGAAAAAATTTCCTGGGTAGCCTGTCCGATCAATTTGTAAAGTCGGAATGGCATGGGTCCCAGCACTGCTATGTTACGGGTCGATGCGCCCCTGCGTTGAAGCTCCTCGACTATGGTGTCTCCTGTTGAGGTGCCAGCCCAGCGAACTTCGCACCGTGCGGCAAGTTCCTTTGCCTGGGGAACATGGTTATAAAATTGCACCAGTAGGAGGTCTTCTCCGGAACTGCCATCTACCAATAGCACTGCTTCCCGAGTTACCGGCCATTCACAGAGCCATTCAACCGCAGAGCCGGAACGATCGGCACCATAAGCGATAATCAGGTCGCACCCCTGTGACTTAGCTGCCTCCAGTATCGATTCTCTTCGCCGAGAAATTTCAGCGTCTGAAAATCTCGTTCGTTCCCCAGGAAGGGCAATTTCGGAAAGCTCGGTCTGGTCACTTGTAGACGATCCACTTATCATGGTTTCACTCCGTTGCTTCTCGAGCGGCTACGTGGTATTTGGGTGGTTTCAATGAAGAATCCTACAACTTATCGAAATCTTTTTCGCTCGTAAAAGTCCACAAACAGTGACAATGAACATGTCCTCAGATTAAATAGGCATGTCAATCGAGCCCTCGGCGATTACCATGACCGCTGGGAATATGAAATCAAGGCCATCGAATCTGCCGGCAGAATTCCGGCCACATCTCCGACCTGGTTCTCCAAGTCGGAGGTGCCTAGGCACTACGCAATAAAGACGACCTGGCTGCGGTCTACAAACCCTACAGGTATCGCTCAATGGAAATGTACTCGGCCCCTGGAACCTGGGGATTTCAAATCACCGGTGTATTTCATGGGTGGGAACCATGGCCCATTTGAAATGCTCGGAATCACTGCCGTGAATTCGAAGGCTATACCGATACTGCTGGGTCGTTAGTGCCACCTAAAACCCATGCCCACGCTGCTAAGTCGATTGGATAGAGTAGGTAACCCACTCGGGTGGCGGGTGCTATCAGGATGGCAATCGACAACACCAGAGCGGATAACCATAAGGCTCCGGTGGAGACTCTGGGCGTTTTGTAGACAATCCATACAAGTGTTGCGATTCCCACCGCCAGACCAAATATAAATGCGACTTCCGGATATTGTTTCGAGATGCCAGCCAGAATATGTCCCGGAAGAGGACTTGCAGCAGGCGAAGCAAGCGAGGCAATTCCGGCTGGGAATTTGATCACGTTGTTAATTAGCGCTGAAAGATTGCGAATGACCTGATCACCAATGGTCCATGTCATAATTGTTAGCGCCGGAAGAGCAAATTTTACTGCTGGTCGCCAGCCGTTACGGACGGCTAGAACACATACTGCAATAATAACCAGCGGCCAGGCGGTGAACTTCATTATTGCGGCGATCCCTAAGACAATTCCAGACCATCCCCAGCGTTGACGAGAAAGCAATACTACGCCCAATGCCATCAGCGCAACAACCGGTATGTCATCCCCTCCTGTTACAAGCGGCAGAGCGGCCGTAGGCAATATCGCCATTGCCTGAAAGGCAAGCATTGGGGATCTGTCAGACTTGGGCCGCAATGCTATGGCGAGCCCTGTTGCAATTAAGGTTATCAACATGAACCCAATACGCGGATCTCCGAGAGCAGATGGCGCATGAATGAGTGCACTCCCAATTCCAAAAACTGCCATACCTGGTAAATAGGGGAAAAAGACATTTGTGACGGGCACCGACGAAGCAGTGGAAGCAATATGGTTTAAATGTTCGATTACGGGATAGAGTGCTTGGCCGGAAAGAAGCCGAGCACCAGCAGCCTCGATTACCAGAACCTCGGGCTGGGCATGTATGATCGAGCCGAGTGAACCAGCCTGAGCTAGAACCTGCGACAGCAACGGTAAGAGTACTGCAGTTACGCAGACCAACATTGCGATGGTGATTCTGGTTGCATTTTGTCGTCGGGGC